>NZ_JAUBTB010000014.1:0-98292 GCF_036704965.1 Microcoleus sp. F10-B2
AATCTTACGGTAATGAGTTAGCAGCATTTGTCATCATGCTCTATTTTGAACTCAGAGTACCGCCAGAGAAAATTCTGAAGTTGCTGCAATCGCAAGGGATAGTGATTTCGGCTGGGGAAATATCCAATATCTTGATTCACAAACACGCCTGTCAGTTTACCCTTGAGTATCAAGCTGTCTTACAAGCAGGGTTAGCCAGCACGTCTTATCAACACATAGATGACACAGGAATGCGGGTAAATGGAGTAAATCACTATGTAGTAACGCTGTGTAATCCATACTATACCAGTTTTTTTACTAATCGTCGCAAGAATCGCGATACGGTTAACCAATTGTTGTCTAAATTGTCGATAGACACTGACAAAGGTTTAGGCGAATCTATCAAAATTTTGGTGAGCGATGATGCCGGTCAGTTTAGTCAACTGACTAAACATCGGGCTTTGTGCTGGATACACGAAGGCCGTCATTACCATAAGTTGACTCCTTTCCTCAAATCTCATCAACTGGCAGTCGAAAATTTTGTGACCGAGTTTTGGGAATACTACGAGCGGTTAAAACTTGATCAACTTCACCCAACTACCACAGAGAAAAGTAATTTATCGCAAGAATTTGACCGCCTGTTCTCGCAAAAACAATCTTATCAAGCTTTGACCGATCGAATTGCCTTAACTAAACAAAAAAAACAACAACTGCTGTTGGCGTTAGATTTTCCTGATGTACCGCTAGACAATAATGAGGCGGAACGCGCCCTGCGAGAATATGTGATTAAACGCAAAATTTCTAACGGTACACGCACCGCGGAGGGAACTTGTGCGTGGGAAGTATTTTTGTCTCTATAGCAATCCTAAATGATTTTCTCTATCTAGATCAATCCTAAATGATTTTCTCTGTGTAAGTATATTGACGTATTTTGGGGAAATCAAATTTATGTTCGTTAGTAAAAAACTCAAATAAAAATTTGACAATCTTAAAAGAGCTACATAAATACCAATACTTTCTTAAAAAGTTTTTAGCTTGTAACCAAATATCTTCAACGGGATTCTGTTGGGGAGCATTGGGAGCAAATAAAATACAAGTAATTGACCAATTCTCAGGTTGTTTGTCACCATTTAGTTCCAATAAAAAGTCTCTAAATTATCCATATTTATGATAACTAGCTCCATCCCAAATCAAGATAATCTTGCAATTTTTATATTTATTTTGTAAGTATTTTATAAATTTAACTGTGGATTCTCCATCACCCGATGGATGGCTCTGAATATGGAATTCTTTGCTTTGATAATTGAGGGCGCCAAAATAAGTTTGTCTATCTTTTTCATTGGTAATTGGGACTTCAATTCTGATTTTTGATTGACCCCAAACATAACCAGTTAGATCACCATGAAGTAGATGACATTCATCTAAAAACAATACTATTATTTCCCCAGACTCTATACCAGCCTTGTTTTTAAATAAAATATCGTTAATCTCTTCCGTCTTGTTTTTTACCACTTTTTTATCAAATTTAGGATTAGCTTTTTGAGTTTTTTTCCAACTTATTTTCGCCCGGTCGAAAAGTTCATAGTAACTCTGTTTTGATTTATACATCACACCAAACTCTTGAGCTAAATAAGTAACCAACTCATCTAAAATCCAATATTCTTTATTCTTTAACCACTCGATTACTTCAGTATTTTGTCGAGCTGTTAAATACCCTTTTGACCCTTTATGTCCTAGTTTGATTCCGGCGATGCCTTTGGTTTTAAATTGTTTTTTCCAATAACCAATAAAAAATTTACTTACACCTAATATTTTGCTGATTTCATGGTAGATATTACCTGAAAGCGCCATCCTTACAGCTATTGCTCGTTTTAGTTCTCTTGCATCGATATCGCTTTTAATGAAATCTTCTAATTGGGCTATTTCTTTTTCCATATCTTTTTCTTGCAGTTGTAAGTTATTCATCTTTTTATTCACGATCGAGTATTGCATATAATTGTATCATAGTCTTGATAATGATTTAGGATTGCTATAGTTGACACCTGTCGCAAAAATGGGGTGAATTTTTACCACTATATTCTCGATCGCATTACACAAGCTTTTGAGCTACCTCAATTGGCAACTCTCATCAGAAATGCGGCTGTTTGAGCTGACGCGCTCATCACCATTTAACATCTATTCTTCCCCTACCTCTACACAATTAGAGCGACGCTCGCGCCTCATGAGCTGTACCTGATTCTCTCAATTTAAGGATTGAAGAGCTTTTTTCTGTACCTCACCTACCACCAGAAATGCTATCTTTTTTAAAGAGCGATCGCACCCAACATTTTGAGCAAGTTCTCAGCAATGAAGAACGTCCTCACTGTCGGGCGCGGTTGCTATAAAAGTTTGGGGTGCAGAACTTCTATCTGTAGGGTACACGGCAGAAGAACACCTTACCGATATGTAGCCTTTCTCAGTAACATGAGGTGCACGCTCGATCAGCGGCCATACCTCACCAAGATTGAGAACGGCTATAAGTAGCGAGTCAAACCACTTGTTGCGTATCGTGTATAAGTGATTAACTGGACTTGCTATGAAACCGCTAATATTATGTCACCTCGATCTACCGCAGTCAAATTGGTTGGTAGTTAGGACTTCATTCCTCATAAAACTGGCTCGGAACGATCGAGTTTTCTATGCAACGTTATACAGCACTTTTCAGGTTATACCATTTTTCTAAAGATGTGCTAGAGATAAAGAATGTAAGCTCCAAGACCATCCTGTGAGAAAACCAATGACATTATTTGTTAAAGATGATAAAATTTCCTGAACTTTTACGCGGAGTTCGTCAAGATTACTAAAGACTAACCAAGCTAAAAATTATTTGATGTATTCCCACACTCTTTCTGTTGGATTTACTTCAGGGCAATGAGGAGGCTGAAATAGTAAAATAATATTGTCTGGCAATTCAGATGTGCTTAAAAGATGACCAGGAGCATTATCGACTTGAATGATATGCAATTCATCTGGATATTGAAGCGACAACTGTTGCAAATATGCTTGAAAACAAACTTTATCTAAATGGGAAAACTCCAAAAAAAACTTCGACCAGTAGATGGGATACGGCTCCATAAAGCCAGAAATATTTAAATTTCCATTGATGTTTTTCTAGGGGTTTTACACCCCGTAGTGTTAGCCTTCGTCTCTGAATTGTATGTAGTCCTAATCGAGTTTCATTACTACACCAAAATAGAAATCTTTTGTATTTATTTAGTTGGTAATGAGCTTTTTCCAGCAAGGCTTTGAATTGATGAGATAGACTATTTTTGAATTCATTAATTGCCGTTGGCTTTTGTTCAACACTTCGAGGTGTTGGGATTTTTAATTTACTTTTTAACTCCCCTTTGACCAAAGAGTATACAGCTTGATAACTACTAGGTATCTCTTTGATTAACCAGAGCCAGAGATTAACTTCTTTATAACTGGAAAATCTGGGAGAGTCTCTCAATTATTGTTGTAATGAAGCCG
Source organism: Microcoleus sp. F10-B2 (assembly GCF_036704965.1). NCBI lineage: Bacteria > Bacillati > Cyanobacteriota > Cyanophyceae > Oscillatoriales > Microcoleaceae > Microcoleus > Microcoleus sp. F10-B2. Next base: position 3,490 of record NZ_JAUBTB010000014.1, read on the forward strand.
CTACTTCAACTTAAAACTTCTTGGGCCTGCCAAAAATCTGCCGATTTTTTAACAAGTTTTCCAGACCACCCTCTTTATATTGAAAGAGCCAGCGATGAATTGTGGCTTCACTTTTACCCAAAACCGACGAGACTTCTCGGACTGTTTCTACTTTTTTTGATTGAAATAAATAAAGCATTTGAACTTTATTATATGCTAAAATTCTTTTTTGTTGTTTCCTAATCTCTAGCAATACTTCTACAGATTCGGCAATCGTTATATGAGGACGGCCAGACATTTTACTGTTCTCCTTTACTTTTTATATAAGTCTATCATAACTTTATAAAAATGGTATTAGTGAGGTACATAACAGAGCTAGGGACACGGCGCCGTGCCGTGTCCCTACGGCAATAGAAGAGCAATCTGGGTGTACTTCATAAACGTGGAATCTGCTGTAACGGTTATTTTACCAGACCTTATATAATCGCTGAGACTATTTCCTGCGACTCCGACGTTCTAACTCTTTAATTACTCTCAGAACAAACAGCGACATTAAAGCGCCAATTAATGCAAGTTGCCACAACCCGCATCCTGCCGCAGTTCCTAAAGCTGCTGACACCCAAATAGCGGCGGCCGAGGTAAGCCCGTGAACTTCAACTTTGCCTATTTCCTGTTGATTTTGCCGCAGGATTTCTCCGCCTCCCAAAAACCCAACCCCGGCAGCAATGCCTTGAATTACGCGCTCGATCGCCTCTCGTTCGTTTCCATTTTTATCTATTGCCAGCGGTATTAAAACAAACAGTGCAGAACCCATACTTACTAGCATATGAGTTCTCAATCCCGCTGGTTTGTGTCTGAGTTGGCGTTCCCATCCAATAATTCCGCCCACAAACATGGCTAGGCACAACCTTAATAGTATGCCTAGCCCATGATCGGGAGACCAAAAGTTAGCGATCGACAATGTTTTGCTGCAAATAATTAATCGGAAGATCCCAATATTAGCGGAGCACGATGTCCGATCGCAATCTCACTGCCAAATCTTGTTCCGGGCGAATCACGAGCACGTCAACGCTGCGCCGCCCCAACAATACTCCAGCTAAAGCGCCGATCCCAGCGCCTCCCAATACTTCTTCAGTGGCTATAGCTTTGTCGCCAGTAATGCCTGCTAGCGCTGCTGCTGCTGCTGCACCCAATGCTGCACCTTGCGCTACTGAACCTGTACCGGCACCTTTTTGAACTCTTTCGGTTCTGGTAATAACTCCCGAATAGCCGTCAATCCGATAGCGTTGGCGGCGGCTGATAATTAACTCTCTGGCAACAAATTGAGTACCGATTTGATTGCCTCTTCTGACAGGTTGCAGTGTCCCGACAATCTGACTGCCTGCGGGGATTAATACTCTGCCTTGAGCTGTGCGGATGTCTCGCGCTACTGTTAAAGTTAAAGGTGCTGTTTCTTCGCGGGTGACAAGAATTTTGTCTTTTTCATAGCTAACTGGAATTACACTGCCCGAGGGAATTCGGATGCTATCAAATTGGGAAATTCGTTGTTGGGCTTCTGCGGGGGTAGCTACCACCAGCGGCGCGCTGGTTCCAAGTGTAATGCCCAATGCGAGGATTGCTGCTGTTGCTGAACGCCATTTTTGAGAAGTAATCATATAAATTGTCTCCTTGCTTCGTTTTTGGTTTACTTAGGAACGCACTGCTGCTAAATTTGTTTCTGGTTTCGGATTCATCTGATGTTTTAATTATGGCAGCCTGGAATTGTACAAGCTGGGAAGATAAGGTAGATAATCCAGAATTTTAAAATTTGGAAAAATCGAGAAAATCCGCAAGACAGGGGCGATCGGGAAGATAAGGAAGATAGTCAACCGTCAACAGTCAACAGTCAACAGTCAACCGTCAACCGTCAACCGTCAACAATTAATTGTTGAGAGCGTTTAAGGCTAACAATCCAGCACCGAAAGCTGGTTCGTATCGGGGCGAGATGACCTTAGCTTTTGGGGCGATCGCACTTATTGCCGCTTCAAACCGACCCCGGAAATTTGCCTCTGAGTCCCACACACCTCCTACGAGCACAATTTCAAATTCTTCTCTGGGGTTAAATAGGGCTGAAATGGCTATTTTTGTTGAAAAGGTTAATTCTGCCACGGCACTGTTAATAATGCCGTCAGCGACGCGATCGCCCTCGGCTGCGACTCGATCGACAATCGGCGCTAAAGCTGCAATTTCTTTCACTCCCCAACCGCGCCGGTAAACGACTTCTACCAATTCTTCTAGGTGATTTAGGCCTAAATGGTTTTGAAAATTTTCTGCAAGTGCTGTAAAATTTCCGCGTCCGTCATAGAACTTCAAAGCCGCTTGCAAACCCTGAATGGCGATGTCATATCCGCTGCCTTCATCGCCTAAAAGATATCCCCAACCGCCGACTCGTTTAGTTTTCCCTTGACTGTTTTGCCCGAAAACAATCGAACCGGTTCCTGAAATAACGGTGATACCCACTGGATAGCCCGTGCCCCCAACAAGTGCGATCGCGCAGTCGCTGCAAATTACGATATTCCGAGGTAAGAACGATCGGGTTACTGGTAAAGTATTCGTCAACTGCAAGTTCTGCACTAGAAATTGCAATATTTCAATATCTTTTTGACGCCCGACGCCTGCTAGTCCCAGACCAATTGCTTCTATGTTGAGATTGCTAGTCGTCTCGATTTTAGCAGACAGAACTGCTCGTTCGATCGCCAATTGAATGGATTTTTTGGTTGTCTCAATTCCCAGAGTTTGATAATTTGACGGCCCTGCTTCGCCCCGTCCCAAAACAAGGTGGTTTTCGTCCATTAAGAGGCAGATAGTTTTCGTGCCGCCCCCGTCGATGCCGAATACGTAGCTCATGAATAATTTAGAGAATAATAGAGCAACCCAGATTAACAGATATATCTCTATTCTACGCTTTGCACACTCCGATTAAATCGACAGAGCAATGCTAATAATAATTAAACCAACTAAAGCTAACCAAACGAGATGGCGCTGACACCAATTTTTGATCGATTGCGGCCAGCCGCCGCTAATGTAAGGGCTCGTCGGCGGCACAAGCGGCTCAGCTCGATCGTGATAAAGCGTGCATTCTTTGGCAAAAGGACGCTGCGGGTAGTTGCAAGTGTCATCTTCGTGGTAAATACAAGTAGTGCACAGAAAGTCTTCCGATTTCGATCGATAAAGGGGGATACCCGGATGACCGAAAGCTTTGAGAGGGATTTTGCAGTGCGCGCAGGCGATGGCTCGGGCGTCTACAGGTTGGTGACAGCGGGGACAATCAGGCATTGACTTTGCTGGTGATAGGGTAATCTGGTCGGTAGCTCATTAGCGGGTTTTCCGAACGCCGAGAATGCGCGATCGACTCGCCATCAGGCGGCTGGATGCTCCAAAATAGAAAGGTAGGTGTGCGCTGATGTAACTTTAAGTTTACAGGTGGTTTCGCAGCGACCGCAGGCGACCTGAGCCGATCGGGTATGAAGGGGCAAACAGTAGGAAAAATTTATGGATAACAATAGCAACTTACTCAAACAACTGGTAATGCTGGGCATTGGTACTACCTCCTTGGTGGCCGAGAAATTGCAGGAAGTCAGCGAGCAGTGGGTCAAAGATGGCAAAATCAATTCCGAGCAAGCCAAAACCTTTGTCGATGACATGACGGAGCACCTCAAGTCGGAACAGGGCAATTGGGATACGCAGTTGCAGCGGCAACTGCGGAATATGCTGCAAGATATGGGCGTTCCCCGACAGTCCGAAATGGATGAGTTGCGGGGAAGGCTCGATCGTTTGGAACGTCAGATGCGGGATTTAGAGAACCGTAACTGGCGCTGAGTTCGATCGCCCGGGAGCGGTTCGCTGTTCTCTTGTGATAAAATTGTCACCCGAAGGCAGAAGGCTCAAGAAGGCACTTATGTAGAATTACAAACATTCTGACTTCATACTTTTGTCTTTAAAATTAGCTGGCACCTGCCATCTTTTGGCGGAAAAGTTCAGATAAAATTTGGTGGTTTTTGTTGTAATAGATGTCTTAGATATCTGAGATGTCGCGGTTAAAAGTATCAGGAGGATTAATTTTGCGAGGAGTTCTAGTCAGCTTGGGGGTAATGCTGGTTTGCTTTTTGTTTTTGATAGTCGCTCAAATGGGCGGTTCTGGGCCTCAAGCAGTTGCCGCCGAATTAAATAATCCTTCACCCGAGACTGCTATTGAGAAGTTATCAGCGCAGTCTTTGAATGAAGATAGCTTGCTAGTAGCTGATGCTACTTTACCGGAAGTACCAGCTACTATCGCTGGCAATAACATGACTGATAATACTGAGAAAGCTGAGAAAACTGTCACCACAAAATCAGGTCTGAAATATGTTGAATTGAAAGAGGGTAAAGGGGCGACTCCAAAAACCGGGCAGAAGGTGGTGGTGCACTACACTGGAACTTTGGAGGATGGCACGAAGTTTGACAGTTCGCGCGATCGCAATTCTCCTTTTGAGTTCAAAATTGGCGTAGGTCAAGTAATTAAGGGTTGGGATGAAGGTGTCGGTACGATGAAAGTTGGAGACCGCCGCAAGTTGATTATTCCCCCTGACCTAGGTTACGGCGCTCGCGGTGCCGGCGGGGTAATTCCTCCTAATGCTACGCTGATTTTTGATGTGGAATTGTTGAGAATCGCTGGCTAGGTAGCTCAACCTAATAAAACGTAAAACTTTGACGGTATTTAGAAACCCGGTTTTTCAAATAAACCGGGTTTTTTGGGTTATATCAATTCCGCTCTTCATCGGAATGATATAAACGGAGGACACGGCGCCGTGCCGTGTCCCTACCCCCATTAATTGTAGGGACACGGCACGGCGCCGTGTCCTCTGTATCATAAGGAGTGCAGCCGGAATTGATATTAGCGTGCGTCCAGAACTGTACAAATAAAGAAACCCGGTTTCTCAAATAAACCGGGTTTCTGGGATGACAGAAAAATAAACTAATTTTACTTGGTTTTCTTCTTCGTCGCAGTCGCAGTCGCCGTCTTTTTAGCAGTGGTTTTCTTCGCCCCAGTCTCCGTCTTCTTAGCAGTGGTTTTCTTCGCCGCAGTCTTCTCAGTTGCAGTCTCAGATTTCGCCGCCGCAGTCTTCGTTGACTTCTTGGACTTGCTGCTAGTTTTTCCCCCGGCAGCTTCCTTGGTTGCTAACAATTCCAGTGCTTTTTGTAAGGTAAAATTCTCCACAGATTCATCCTTGGACAAAGAAGCATTGATATCGCCGTGTTTCACGTAGGGGCCGTAGCGGCCGTCGTAAACATTGATGGGTTCTCCAGACTCTGGATGGGCGCCCAATTCCTTCAAAGGTGTGGTGGCTTTGCTGCGGCCGCGGGCGGCTTTCGGCTGCGCTAACAATTCTAATGCCCGATCGAGCTGTATAGTCAAAACATCATCCGGCGGTTTGATCGATCGATAATCCTTCCCAACCTTACCCTGGTCGTGAACCACATAAGGCCCGTACATCCCCAAATTAGCTTGCACCTTCGCCCCCGTCTCCGGGTGAGAACCCAACAACCGGGGTAAAGTCAACAAACTCACCGCCATATCCAGCGTCACGGTATCCTTATCCGTCCCCTTCGGTAAAGAAGCCCGCTTCGGTTTCTTGTTCGTTTCCGAAACATCCCCCAACTGAACGTATGGGCCGTAACTGCCAATCAGCACATAAATCGGTTCCCCGGTTTCCGGGTGAAGACCCAATTTTTCCGGGCCTTCCGTTTTTTGCTTTAACAGAAAGTCAACTTTTTCCGGGTCTAAATCTGCAGGCGTCAAATCTTGGGGAATCGATGCTTTTACCAGGCCTTCTTCGCTTTCTGATTCCAGGTATGCGCCGAATTTGCCGATGCAAACTTTGGCCGAGAGATTTTCCAATACCACAGTTCGGGCAACTTTCGCGTCAATCTGGCTTTCCTGTTCTTTGACTTGGGTTGCGAGTCCCGTTTCCCCTGTATAAAACTTTTGCAAATACGGCAGCCATTTAGCCTCGCCCGTGGCAATTTCATCGAGGGTTTGTTCCATTCGGGAAGTAAAACCGGTGTCTACTAAATCGGGAAAATGTGTTTCCAATAAAGTCGTGACGGCGAAAGCGGTGAATGTCGGAATTAGGGCGTTAGCTATTAATTTGGCATATCCCCGATCGACAATTGTACCGATAATACTCGCGTAGGTACTCGGACGGCCCACACCTTCGCTTTCGAGCATTTTCACCAGAGAAGCTTCCGTGTAGCGCGCGGGAGGTTGAGTTTCGTGTCCAACTGCCTCTAAATCTTTACAATTAGGTTTATCGCCCACCTTCAGCGCCGGCAAAATCACCTCTTGGTCTTCCAACGCCGCATTCGGATCGTCGGAACCTTCCACGTAGGCCCGCAAAAAGCCGGGAAAATCAATGCGTTTGCCGCTGGAACGGAAACCGGCATCTTCTACCTGAGTTAATACAGTGACGTGAGTTTGGCGGGAATCTGCCATTTGAGAAGCCACAGTCCGCTTCCAAATCAAATCGTAGAGGCGGAAATCAATGCCATCCAATCCGGTTTGCTGCGGAGTCCGAAAAGTGCTGCCGGCGGGACGGATAGCTTCGTGGGCTTCCTGCGCGCCTTTGCTTTTCGTCGTGTATTTGCGCGGTTGGGGGCTGAGGTATTCGCTGCCGTAAAGTTCTTGCACGCAACTGCGCGCCGCTTCTATCGCCTGTTCGGACAAATGCACCGAATCCGTCCGCATATAGGTGATAAAACCCCGTTCGTAGAGACTTTGGGCAATTCGCATAGTTTCCCGCGCACCCAGCCGCAGCTTGCGGTTAGCTTCCTGCTGCAAAGTCGAGGTCGTAAACGGCGGCGAAGGTTTGCGGGTGACTGGCCGTTCTTCGAGATTTGTGACAGTCCAGGGTTTGTTTTGGATGCGCGATAGTAAAGCCCGCGCCTGTTCTTCGTTCAGCAAAAGTACGCGGCGGCCTGCGATAATTTGCCCGGTATTTTCATCAAAATCGCTGCCGTTGGCAACTTTCACATTGCCGACTGTCACGAGTTTGGCATCAAAGGAAATCTTGCCCTTTTCCAAAAGGGCTTTTAAATCCCAGTAACTACCTTGGCGGAAGGCGCGGCGTTCGCGTTCCCGGCGCACCAAAAGCCTGACTGCGACTGACTGCACTCTACCGGCCGACAAACCCCAAGCGATTTTTTTCCACAGTAGCGGGGAGAGTGTGTAACCGACGAGTCTGTCGAGAATTCGGCGAGTTTCTTGGGCTTGTACAACTCGATTGTCGATATCGCGGCAGTGAGTCAAAGCATCGCGGATAGCTTCGCGGGTGATTTCGTGAAACACCATCCGCTTGATGGGAACTTTGGGTTTGAGGATTTGCAGCAAATGCCAGGAAATGCTTTCGCCTTCCCGGTCTTCGTCAGTGGCTAGAATCAGTTCTGTGGCTTCTTTGAGGGCGTCTTTGAGTTCTTTAACAATTTTCTTTTTATCTTTCGGGATGACGTAGAGGGGTTCAAAGTCTGCCTCCACGTTTACGCCGAGTTGCGCCCATTTTTCTCCTTTAACGGCTTCTGGTATTTCTTCGGCCGAGGAGGGGAGGTCGCGGACATGGCCCATCGATGCCTCTACGCGGTAGGTGGAGGGCAGGAAGTTGCGAATGGTGCGGGCTTTGGTCGGAGATTCGACGATGACTAGGGTTGACATGGCATCTTTAATATGGGTAGCGGCGCAGAAGCGAGTGTTTAATTTACAGAGTGTATGTCAGATGTCAAGGCTTCTGGAAACATTTGGGTATTATTTTCAACTAGAACAGCAGGATTCCCCCACCATAGCGTAGCTTGGTGGCGGGAGAAATGCGCGTGAGCGACGAATCCCGTCCCCAACCGAAACCGACAATCTTTAGATGTTGGAAGGGCTCTTTCGGTGAGGAGTGAACAAATTCCTTACTTTTCCTTGCTATCTTTATCTTCACGAGATACAATAATACTAGATTTCGTGAAAATAATGTCCCAAGTAATCACCGCCAAGCTAAAACTCAACCTGACCACCGAGCAAAAAGCTTTGGTGTCCCAGACTGCCTTGGCTTATCGAGATGCTTTGAACTACACTTCGCGAGTTGCTTTTGACGCAGGTAAAACCAGTAATGGGGCTAAGTTGCAGAAAGCTGTTTATAACGAGTTAAGAGCTAAATTTGGGCTGGGAGCGCAAATGGCTTGCAATGCTCCAAGACAGGTATCTGCTACCTATAAAGCCCTGTGGATCAAAGCAAAGCAGAACGCTGATGCTATTGCCAAAGGCTACACTAAGAAACGATATAAAGGACTAGACAAAGCTCCCAAGTATGTTTCTAGGACTTGCACTTTGAACTATCAGCGAGATTACTCATTTAAAACTGAGGGTCGAGTTAGTATTAACACTCTGAATGGTCGAGTGGTTGTTTCTTATAATGGTTACAATAAGCACCTTGCTCTGATTGCGAAATGCCCAAAGATTGGTGTGGCAAAGATTGTCTATCAGCGTTCTTCTAAGACTTACTACTTGATGGTGATCTTAGAGATAGAAACCCTTGAAATCGATCCCACAAAGATCACCAGAGTCTCTGGTGTTGATGTTGGGCAAAGATATCTGGCGGTAGAAACAGATTTACAAAACAAGTCTAAATTCTACTCTGGTAAATCTGCTAGACACAAAGCTAATCGCTACCATAAAGCGCGACAAACTCTTCAGCGTAAAGGCACTAGATCGGCAAAGCGTAGATTAATTGCTTTGTCTGGTAGAGAAAGACGGTTTATCGCTGATGTCAACCATCAAATCAGTAAAGAGATTGCTAAACCTCACAGCTTGATTGGACTAGAAAACTTGACTGGAATAGGGGATAGAACTAAGTCTAGGTCGGGAAAAAGGGCTAGCAAGAAGCAACGCAAAGCTAATCGGAACAAAGCTAAGTGGTCGTTTGCCGAATTACATGGCTATATTGATTATAAGGCTAATCTGAATGGTTCTTTGGCTACAAAAGTTCCGGCTCATTATACTTCGCAAAGTTGTCCTAAATGCGGTCATACATCGAAGGCTAATCGACCAAACAAAGGGCTAACATTTCGTTGTGAATGCTGCCAACATGAGTTGCATTCTGATTTGGTTGGGGCACGAAATATCACATTAAGAACGCTACTTGTCCGGCAAGACTGGATGAGTACGGGGAGCTTGTCAGTATCCCCTGATGTGTCAGGCAATGAAGCCAAAGCTGAGATTTTACAAAAATTCTCAGAATTGCGGTGGAGTCTGGACACAAGCCCCCACTATAGCGGTACTCCGCTTGGTGGCGGGTAATTGACACTACCTTAATTTTTAAGTTACTGCCTCACGGGTTGCAGGTGACAAGCTGATGGGATTTTACTGCTTTCGGGGCCGAGGCTGCCAATCGCGTCTCTACAAGATGCACCGGATGATGACCTGACTTTACCAGAATAGTCGGTAACTGGATGTTGAGACTGCTGGATGCGGGCGGATGGTTCCTCAATCTGGTTGTAACTTGAAGCTTGGGAAAGGTTGGGGGGATAGATTTTAGATTTTAGATTTTAGATTTTAGATTGGGAAAAATTGACTGAGTAGAGGTTTGGGACTATCGATTTTAGATTTTAGATTTTAGATTTTAGATTGGGAAAAATTGACTCAGTAGAGGTTTGGGACTTTGGTACAGTACGCTGTGCAGCATCAGCGCGGCGATCGGAAAAAAAGCGATCGCAGAAGGTTAAAATTACTGGAGCGATCGATTCTACGAACAATGCTATGACATTTGAATTCGACCATCTTTTTATCCTTACTGATATTGGTGCTTCGGAAGCTAATCGTTTATCATCATTCGGTTTAGTTGAGGGTGCATCTCGCATTCATCGCGGACAAGGTACAACCAATCGCTGTTTCTTTTTCCATAACGCAATGTTGGAATTGTTATGGATTCACGATCCAGAAGAGGCGCAGTCTGAGCCAATTCATCAGACTCGTCTTTGGGAACGATCGACAAATCGGAATAATGGTGCGTGTCCGTTTGGCATCTGTTTGCGTTCAGCCAAAGATTCTGATGACACAATTGCATTTTCTAGTTGGGCGTATCGTCCACCTTATTTACCTGAAACAATCAGTATAGCAGTGGCTACAAATAGTGATGTGTTGACTGAACCCATGCTTTTCCAAATTCCCTTTGGTCAACGTCCCGATCGATACTCGGGCGAGAACTCAAAGCCTTTGGAGCATGGTGTTGGTTTGCGCGAAATTACTCGTGTAGAATTAGTCAGTCCTGCTGCCAATAATCCCTCACCTGAACTGCAAGCAGTGCTTGAGACAAATCAGCTAAAGTTACGGATAGGAACCGAGTATTTTGTGGAGCTTGGTTTTGATGGAGAAGTGCAGGGACAACAGGTAGATTTCAGACCGGGATTGCCGCTTATTATCAGTTGGTAATCTCAAGCCGTCAGTTAACAATAATTTTTATAAACTGTAGAAGTCTTGGCATTGCACAATTTGAGAATGATGCTTGTGCGGAGCAGGAGTTAGGCATGAAAATACACGCCTTCGGGCGGGAGGCCCATCCCACAAAACAATCAAAATAATCCCGCAATTATGCAAGGCAGAATTTTTGGTCTATTAGCTATAGTTCACGGCGCTGCGACAGAATTATGGGAGCATCTCATATTTGTAAAAACACTTCTTCTGGCTCCTTCCTTCTTCCTCTTTCCTTCTTCCTCTTTCCTCCTGCCTCGCAGCCTCGGGCCGTTCTGCCTTAAAACTCCAATTTCTAGCTTAACTGCTTTCATTGAGATGCTCCCAGAATTATTTTTAAAGCGTCTGCCGTTAAATCAATTGTTTTTTAGTAATTTATTTTCATAAATTATTACTCAAACTCTCAGTGTCGCGGTAGTATTTTTTTGGGAAATTATATTTTTAACTAAAGTTCCCTTTTCAGTAACGTCAGCCTCCCGCTTAAAGACTAGCAACGTAATATCATCAAATACTTTCTGCTTACCGATATGTTGTCGCACATCTGCAATCACCGCCTCCTTAATTTCTCCAGCAGACTTGTGCCAATTTTGACCGATCACTTGACACAATTGCTTCAGTCCATACTGCTTTTTGCCGATGTTATAGGCTTCTGGAATGCCATCAGTATAAAGCACCACGCCATCCCCAGGTTCTAGTTCAATCAGGATGTGACTGATGAAGTCTGCGATATCATCATCTAAAGCGATCGGGAAGCCTAAATCCATCGTGTCGATGCGCTCAACCTCTCCATTTTTTCGTACCACTAGCGTTTCTTCATGTTGACCGCTGATGCTGATTCGTCCTTCGGAATAGTTCAAAATCGCCAGCGTCAAACTTTTCTCAGAATTCATCCGCTGCACGTTTTTGTAGAGGGTACGGTTGAGTACATCGAGGAATCGAACGGGGTCTAGTTCGCGAATCTCTTGCAGGGTGCGAACTGAGGTTTGCGTCATCAGCATTAGAATGCCACTCTCCAGGCCGTGTCCGGTGACATCGCCGATACCCAGTGTTACCACACCATCGATCTGTAGCACGTCGTAGTAATCACCTCCTACTTCATCGGCGGATTCCATATATGCGGCGATATCTAGTCCGTCAATTTCCAGTTCATCAGGGTTGGGCAAAATCATTTGCTGGATCTGACGCGCCACATTCAATTCTGCACCTAAACGGAGGTTGTCTTCTTTGAGTTTTGCGTTGAGGGCAATGATTTCCTCATTAGCATTAGCTAGTTCTGCTGTTCGTTCTTTAACTTTGTCTTCGAGGGTTTCAAAGGATTCTTGGAGTTGCCTCGCCATACTGTTGAAGGATCGTGCCAGCAGACCGATTTCGTCTTGCGATCGCATCTTCACACGCATATCTAAGCGACCGGCCGTAAACTGAGTAACCGCTTGGGTGAGGTCAATCACAGGCTTTGTTAATAGTTGTGCGATCGCAAAAGCGATGACAGTTACAAGTGTGGCGATGATTGCTAATAAAAGAAGTGCATCGCGTATTTGTTTTTCTACAGGTGCTAGGGCAACGGCAATGGGCTGTGCGAAAAGGACTGACCAACGTTGATGTTTCAGGCGGGCGATCGCTAAAAGGCTCAACTCATTTTTATTACCCCTACCTGGTAATCGTGTGGTTAGATAAGGCTGTTTAGTGTCTAATGCTTGCTTGAGTTCGGGCAAATTGATTGCAAGTTCTTTCCTTAGATTCTTAGGCAAACGCCCTTCGCGTTTCAGTTTCGCTACAAGATTGGGCGACAAAGGCACAATGGATTTGAAAAGGAGTTCTGGTTTAGTGCTATGTGCCAAATGGATATAGTTTTCATCTAAAAGAACTGCTAACGATTTCGCACCTCCGTGTTCAGTTTCTCGAGTCACCAACTGCTGGACAGATGTGGCATTGTATGCCACCCGCAATACACCCAATGTATTTCCCTTCGCATCGCGAACAGGACTGCTAAAGAACAGCGTAACGAGGTTGGGAATTGTCGGCGATTGCCTAATACTAGAAACAAAAGGTAGTTGAGTTTTGAGCGGTTTTTGGAAGTAATCTTGACCGGATTCATCTCGTCCAACATCCGGTGTATTCGTATCGAGTACATTCTGTCCCTTTAAGTTGAGCAAGGCATAGGAGATAATATTAAGCGTATCTTTGCGACTGAGCCTGGTTAAGGTTTCAGTCGCTAATATCTCTTGGGGACTATCCTTTCGCCGTTCTGGAGGTAGGTCCAGATAGGCTGCCAAACCCGGTAAAATTGCTTCTACGCGCACGGCATTGAGATTCGCATCGATAAACCCATCTATTCTGTTAGCGGTTTCGTGAGCCTGAGCAGATAGGGCTTGTCGTGCGTTTTCGGTCAAGGCGTTTTCGGTTGTATGTTTGTCGATAAATGCTAACAACAGCAATGGAATCAGAGCAACGACGAGAAACGACAAGATTAACTTTGTACGAATGCTTTTGAAAAAATAGCGATTCATGGTTTCAGACTAGGAGGGGGAGTTAAGAAAGAAGAATTGAACAAGGTTTCTAGATTGGGAAGGCGCGTTACATTGCCCGTGCGAATAAAAAAATCCGCATATTTAGTGGCAGTTTTGTATATATACTTAGGACTGTCTGATTGAAAGTATTTTTGATTTTCTGCCAAGTCAGTCAGGTCTATTCCCTCGAAAGATATTGTCTTGCTGGGAATATTCAACGCTTTGCTCGCGATCGCGTTTCCTTCGGGAACATTGGCTTCCCAATAGGACAAGCCTTGAAGCCAGCCTCGCACAAAGGCGCGAATATCTTGGGGGCGATCGCGTATGACCTCACCCCGAAACGCGACTACATCCAAAATTAAGCCAGGGGTTTGTTTGCTGGTAAACAAAATTTTTGCCCCTAATTCTAATGCTTCAGAAATATGCGGTTCCCAAGTGTGCCCTGCTTGGATAGCATTGTTTTGCAAGCGCTGGGTAACTTCTAAACCATCAACTTTAACCAGCCTAACATCATCGCTCGTCAGCTTAGAGATTTTCAACATCTCACTAACGAAGACTTCGCTAAAGCTGCCTAGATTTGCACCAAGCTTTTTTCCTTTCAAGTTAAGGATTGTTTTAATGTCGGATTGCGCGACTACCACATCTGCACCTGTCGATTCATCCACAACCATCACAGTTTGTATATCGGGATTTGTGGCACTCAAGATGATAAAATCGCCCAAGGTCAATCCGATCCCATCATACTTCCCTGCACTGAAATCTGCTTGTTGCAATTGTAAGTAGTCTGCATAGCTGAGTTCCACGTCTATTCCTTGCGCTTTGAAGAATCCTTTCTCTCGAGCGATGATGGCAGGTGTATGGCCAACAAAAGAGATACAACTTACTTTCAGGGGAGGACGTTTTACTTTTACAGGTGCTGAAGACTGACAAGCAAACAGCAGCCAGCCTGTAATAATAAAGATACAGATGTAATTGAGTAGTTTAGACATACTAGCTATAGCATTCCTGGTATCGAAAAAGCGACTGATATTTGATTGAGTTCGATCGACCTAAGTGCATCCTCCGCAATTGCCGCTAAACCTGTTCCGGGGGCGATATCTAGAACTTGCTGCCCCGACGATCGCACTTTTGCCAATTCTACTAACCGAGTTGCAGCTTGTTTGTGAAATTCATTTTCGCAGTCGGGACGGTTGTTGAAGTCATTGAGAATAAGTTGTTTGTACGCACTTAGCAAGTAAGCCATGCCGAATTACTGGTTTAACTTTCTATATTGTGGCAGTTATGGTCGATCGCGACTTTCGTCGCAGGTGACATCAGTTGGCAATCTCTACAATGCGCGCCAATGTATGCAAAACCGCTACCGAGTATCAACTCCCGGGTCACAAACACCCGCAAAACTGGGAGCGCGAAGCTGTAATCAGCTACAATCTGTGTTTGGTAAAGAATTTTTACGAGTTCGCTGCCCATTACAGCCTTTGCGGCTTGTACTACCCAACCTGCGTGAAAATATGGATTTTGCTACTCTTGCCGCCCAGCTAAATGCTGGAACTATCTTACCGGAGGGAATTGTCATCATCACCCTCTTGGTTGTTCTCGTCGGCGATTTAATCGTAGGCCGCAGTTCCTCGGGTTGGACTCCCTACGCTGCCGTTGCGGGTTTGCTGGCCGCCGTCGCTGCCTTGTGTTTGCAGTGGGATAACACGGATACCATCTCGTTTCTGGGCGGTTTTAACAGCGATGCCTTGAGTTTAGTATTTCGCGGAATTATCGTTTTGAGTGCGGCTGTCACTATTTTGATCTCCGTCCGCTATGTACTGCAAACGGGTACAGCTTTAGCCGAATTTATCGGCATTTTACTCAGCGCTACTTTGGGGGGAATGTTCCTCAGCGGCGCTGATGAATTGGTGATGATTTTTATTTCCTTGGAAACTCTGAGTATCTCGTCTTATTTGCTGACGGGTTACACAAAACGCGACCCGCGTTCCAATGAAGCTGCTTTGAAATATTTGTTAATTGGTGCATCTTCTTCGGCGGTGTTTCTCTACGGTATTTCGCTGTTGTACGGGTTGTCTGGCGGCGAAACTAAGCTGAGTGCGATCGCGGCTAACCTTTCTACTGTGAATGAAGGTCAATCTCTCGGTTTGGTGATTGCTTTGGTTTTTGCGATCGCCGGAATCGCCTTCAAAATCTCTGCAGTTCCCTTCCACCAGTGGACTCCTGACGTTTACGAAGGTTCTCCTACACCCGTGGTTGCCTTTCTTTCTGTCGGTTCCAAAGCAGCAGGTTTTGCCCTAGCAATTCGCTTGTTAACAACTGCTTTCCCCGCACTTACCGAACAGTGGCACTTCGTATTCACGGCCTTAGCTATTCTCAGCATGGTGTTGGGTAATGTGGTTGCCCTCGCCCAGACTAGCATGAAGCGGCTTTTGGCTTATTCGTCGATCGGGCAAGCCGGTTTTGTAATGATTGGTTTGGTTGCAGGAACAGAAGCCGGTTACTCCAGCATGATATTTTATATGTTGGTTTACCTGTTTATGAACTTGGGCGCTTTCGCCTGCATCATCCTGTTCTCGCTGCGGACTGGAACCGACCAAATTAGCGAATACTCCGGTTTGTATCAAAAAGACCCGCTGCTAACTTTAACCTTGAGTATTTGCCTGCTTTCTCTCGGCGGAATTCCGCCGCTGGCTGGATTTTTTGGCAAAATCTATCTGTTCTGGGCCGGCTGGCAAGCTGGACTTTACGGCTTAGTTATTCTGGGATTAATTACCAGCGTCGTTTCGATTTACTACTACATCCGCGTTGTCAAGATGATGGTAGTCAAGGAACCTCAAGAAATGTCGGATGCGGTGAAAACTTATCCCGAAGTTCGCTGGAACCTTCAGGGAATGCGGCCTTTGCAGGTCAGCGTTGTACTCGCCTTGGTTGCGACAAGTTTGGCAGGTATTTTGTCGAACCCTTTGTTTAATTTGGCTAATGATGCTGTTACCAAAAGTCCCATCTTGCAGTCGGCATTGAGTCAGATGAAACCTGTGGTGGCTGCAAAAGTTGAATCGAATTTGTTGTCTAGCCGCGATTAAGTTTACCTGTTTGGAAATCGGGAAAAGCGCCTAACTATTGAAGTTGGGCGCTTTTTTGTTGTGATATACTGTTAGTTATGATTTTTAACCGCAGATGCAGGCAGATTAACGCAGATAAACGTAGATAAAAGTTAGTACAGAGGCAACAATGTTAGTACAAAGTAAGAAAAAGTTTTATACTCCAGATGAGTACCGGAAGTTAGAGGAAAATGCTGAGTTTAGAAATGAATACCGCGATGGAGAAATTGTAAAAATGACGGGTGGTAGTATTAATCACAGCCGGATTATCCGAAATTTGAGTAGAGTCTTGGGAAATTTGCTTGAGGGGCAGCCCTATGAGCTTTTTCACAACGATTTGCGGTTGTGGATTCCTCGGTATCGACGGGGAACTTACCCGGATGTGATGGTGATTGAAGGGGAACCAGTTTTTACCGAGGGACGCAGTGATGAGATCCTCAATCCGATGCTCATCGTGGAAGTGCTTTCTAAGTCTACCAAGGATTTCGATCGAGAGGATAAGTTTCGGTTTTATCGATCGATCCCTGAATTCCGTGAATATGTGTTAGTCAATCAATCTGAGTTTTTAGTCGCACAATATATTAAAACAGAATCAAATGAATGGTTGTTTCGGGAATATGAGGGAGAGACAGCAACAGTTTCTTTTGCTTCCTTGCGAGTGCAAATGTCGATGAGCGAGATTTATGCAAAAGTGGTATTTGAAAGCCAGGAAACAGAAGTGCAGCAGTAAAATTCATGCTAGGGGGTGATGCAATGTCCAGCTTGGTAACAGTAAAACAATCATAATTTGGTTGGTGGTGAGGACTTTAGTCTTCTAATTTTTATGAGGGAAGATATGGATAAGTACCGAATTGTCGAAACTTTGACTGACAGCCAGATTTCTGACTTGATGGATTTATACAAAAACGAGTTTTGGAGCGACAAGCGGAAGCGGGAGGATGTTGTCAAAATGCTGGCTTCTACTGATGTTACCATTGGTTTTGTCGATGAGAGCGATCGACTAATTGGCATTATCCGCGTCATTACCGATTTCGTATACAGAGCCATGATTTTTGATGTCATTATCAAGCCGACACACAGAAAGATGGGACTGGGTGCGAAGTTGATGGATGCAGTTTTAAGCCATCCCGAACTGCAAGATGTCGAGCATTTTTATCTTAATTGTTTGCCCAACATGATGCCGTTTTACGAGCGTTGGGGTTTTACGGATGATGTGGGCGAACTTAAGTTTTTGCGGCGAACAACAGGCTGAACTCAGCCATTTTAAAGCCCCAATTTTTCTCGAATTGCGTCTTGTTTGAAACCTACTAAGACAGCCGTTCCATCTTTAACGAAAAGAGGACGTTTCAGCAGCATCGCATCCTTAGCAAAAGCCTCCACCCACTGTTCGCTCGTCCAATTATTCTTGTCGTCCCCCAAAGCACGGTAAGATTGACCGGAAGTATTTCGCATGGGTTTAAAACCCAAAGCAGCTACCCAGCTTTGAATTGTTTCGCGATGCGGCGGCTGTTCTTTTGTGTTAATAAACTCGTAATTAACGCCGCTATCTTGGAGCCACTGGAAAGCTTTTTTGCAGGTTCCGCAGTTCGGGATTCCGTAAACTTTAATTGACATAATATGGGGAATGGGGAATTGGGAGTTGGGAATGGGGAATTGGGAATTAACCAATAACTAATAACCAATAACTAATGACCACTGACTAATGACTAATGACTGCTGACTAATGACTAATGACTGCTGACTAATCTAGCTTGTTGAACCCATTTTTGCACGCGATCGACTGAAGGAGTCAAGTCATTGCGCTGCATTGTCGCTACGTGCAGCCTTAAAATTTGTTGGTGCAATCTCTCCACGGGCATTTGAGCCAATTGAGCCGGAGAAGCAACGCCGGCGTGCAGTAACAGCCCGCAATACTGACAACCTACACTCGGAATTCGAGCCAAATTTGCCATGGCTGCCCATTTATTAATATATTGAATGTTAATCTGTAATTGATGCGCTAGCAATGCTTTTGCAGCCTGCGTTTTCGTCATGCGAATTAGTTGTCCGGTTGTGGTGATGCTGCACTCTTCCAGTTGAGATTGGTTTTCCTTGCTCAATCCCGGTAAGTGTGCGATAGGCCAGTCGCGTACTTGTACGGAAGTTTGAGGAGCTTTGTGAGAAATTTTCATGTTTTTTCAGTGAATTTTACTTATACTTTAAAGTCTAAAATATCAAACCGTCAATACAGGCGATCGCTCAGCTCGCAAAATCAACAAAAACCAGACCAACAAATTTAGCTAATTGCGGGTATGGTGACATTTCTGGTAATTGGCTGCACAGTAGCACTTTCAGCCTTTCTTTCCTCGCAGCCGGCAGGGTTCCTGCTTAACAAAATCATGCCGGCGATGACGACAAATACGATTAAAAATACCGCCCTAAAAATGATAGCAAAAAATCCGAGCAAGATGAGACTTTTTCCAAAAATTGCTGCCAAGTTGGCAGTCAGGAATTTAGTGCTTTAATCCCGAGACTCAAACGACTTCCGCTTTATTGCAAACCAAACTCAAATTTATCGGTTTTTACCCATGAGAATTACAGCAGGTTATGATTTGTTAACTAATACTTTACACCAAAGGCGGCAAAAACTGGCCAATTTAATTAATTTTCCGGTAATTCTCTGGTCTGGTCGCAGCATTCCTCGCAATTATCCGGCACTTACTTTCCCTTTTCGCGCCAGCAGTCACTTTCTATATTTTGCTGGTTTGCCATTAGAAAATGCGGCCATTCGCTTAGAATCGGGTAAGTTAGAACTGTTCTTAGATGACGCACCTGCTAGCAACACGCTGTGGCACGGAGAAATGCCAAAAAGAGCAGAAATTGCTGAACTAATTGGGGCTGATGCTGCTTTTCCAATGGCCGAATTGAAAGCGCGATCCTCTTCGAGGGCTCCGCTAACGACAAATGCAGCAACTATCGCCGTCCAGGATTATTTGACTCAGTTGCAACAGTCTCAAATTCTCGATCGCCCTCTGGCACCGCCTAACTCGCCAACCGGAATCGACCTAGAATTAACTCAGGCGATCGTATCTCTGCGCCTGAACCACGATGCAGCCAGTTTGGCCGAATTGCGTCAAGCTGCGGCTGTCACCGTAGCAGCTCACAAAGCGGGAATGGCCGCAACTCGAAATGCTCAAATTGAAGCCGGGGTGCGCGCTGCAATGGAAAGTGTCATCATCTCCAAAAATATGACCTATGCCTATCCCAGTATCGTGACTGTACGTGGAGAAGTTCTGCACAGCGAACATTATCACAATCCCCTACAAACAGGAGATTTGCTGTTAGCAGATGTCGGTGCGGAAACATCAACGGGATGGGCGGCTGATGTGACTCGCACTTGGCCTGTTTCTGGTAAGTTTTCTCCGACTCAAAAAGCGATATATGATGTGGTTTTGGCAGCGCACGATGCTTGTATCGATAAAATTAGTCCGGGCGTGGAATATCAAGACATTCACCTGTTAGCTGCTCGAATTATGGCGGAAGGATTGGTCGATTTGGGCATTTTGCGGGGTCATGTTGAAGATTTGGTAGAAATGGACGCTCACGCGCTGTTTTTTGTCCACGGAATCGGACATTTAATCGGTTTAGATGTTCACGATATGGAAGATTTAGGAGATTTGGCGGGTTATGAAGAAGGGAGAGTTAGAAGCAGTCGGTTTGGGCTGGGATTTTTGCGGCTGAATCGAGTTTTGCGATCGGGAATGCTGGTATCGATCGAACCTGGATTTTATCAAGTTCCGGCAATTTTGAATAACTCGGAAAATCGCGCCAAATATAAAGATTTTGTAAAGTGGGACGAGTTGGAAAAATTCGCAGATGTGCGGGGAATACGCATAGAAGATGATATACTTGTTAGCGAAGAGGGTAGAGAAGTATTGACAGGGAAATTGCCAACAAAAGCTCTGGAGATTGAGGAGTTAGTTGCGGTAAGTGCATGAGTATGGATTGAATTAGATCGATCGGCCTCAGTTCGATCGGGTATGAAAAAAGATAAATAAAGGTCACTAACCCCACCCTAAAGGGATGGGGCTTGTAAGGAAGCCAAGCCATAGGTGGAAAACAAGCGCAAGTAGGACTAGACAAGGGTTGAGAAACCAATTTGAACTAACTCTTATGTGGCACTTCAAGGGACGTTACAGGCGCTCTTCCTAACCCGTAACCACTCCGTTAGTCAAAGTCGAAGGAAATTAAACAGTTAGGCTTACCGCTAAACCAACCCCATGCAATATGTTCCCGTAGTCGATCGAGATCGGCGTCCTTTAATGCCAACAACACCCGCAAGGGCAGAGCGTTGGATTAAATCTAAAAAAGCAACACCGTTTTTCCGTAAAGGGATATTTTGTGTTCGCTTAAACGTTGAACCTTCAAATCGTCATACTCAACCCGTAGCAGTTGGAATCGATCCGGGTTCTAAACGTGAGGGTTACACAGTCAAATCAAAAGCTCACACCTACTTAAATCAGCAATTTCATGCTGTTGATTGGGTCAAGGAGTCTGAAGAGACAAGTACAAATGCCAGACGTGCGAGGCGCTATCGTAAAACACCTTGCCGCAAACCCCATCAAAACCGCAAGCGGGGCCCGATTCCTCCCAGCACTAAAGCTCGCTGGCAGTTCAAAATCCGAGTAGTTAAAGTCTTTGATGGCTTATTTCCTATCTCAAACATTGGAATTGAGGATACAAAAGCTGTAGCCAAAAAAGGTTGTCGTAAATGGAACAAGTCATTTTCGACTTTAGAGGTCGGCAAAAATTGGTGTTATTCCCAATTAGAAAGAATTGCACCCGTCACCAAGTTTGATAGCTATACCGACACTTACTTAACTCGTCAAGAATGGGGTTTGAAAAAATCCACAGCAAAGTTGTCTAATGGTTTTGACGCCCATTGTGTCGATTCCTGGGTACGTCTTCAATCCTGGGAAAAACCGATATCGCCGTCCTTATGGTGGCTTCATGTCACAAGGATTAAAGCGTGGGGGAATTGTCAAACCTCCGAAATACGGCAAGTGTTATGTAGGTGGCGAAGATATTCAGAAATCTCGCATTAGCCTGCACAACCTTGATACAGGAAAACGCCTGTGCCAAAACGCAAAGCCCACGGATTGTAAGTTTTTGGCTTACAACTCTTGGCGAACCGTAAAGCCGTCCTTTTAGGACGGGGTTTCCAACCCATTTTTTTGATGAATAAAGCTTGGCAAATAGGTCTTTTGATGCTCGTTGAAAAACTGGCCGCGCAAGTCCAAAAATTCGCAGCACATAGACTTGCGCGCATTTTTCGGAAACGTGTATCCTCGCCGCCGCCGATGCAAGCTGCACCTTTGCCCAGCAACGAAGAAGAGAGGCTAGAAGCACTTTACCGCTACCACATTCTCGATACAGATGCCGAAGCAGCTTTTGATGACCTAACAGCTTTAGCCTCCTATATTTGCGGTACTCCTATTGCTTTAGTCAGCTTAATAGATTCTAACCGACAGTGGTTTAAATCAAAAGTCGGTCTGGAAGCGCCAGAAACTCCGAGAGAGTTAGCTTTTTGCGCCCACGCTATTTTAAATCCCAACGAATTGCTAGTTGTACCGAATGCTCTAGAAGACAATCGCTTTGCCGGCAATCCGCTAGTAACTTCCGATCCCAATATTCGATTTTATGCTGGAGCCCCGCTAGTAACTGCTGACGGTTTCCCGATCGGCACTTTGTGCGCGATAGATACAGTTCCTCGCAATCTCGCTCCAGAACAGCTAGAAGCGCTGCGGACTTTAGGACGGCAAGTTATCAGCCAAATGGAGTTGCGAATTAATCTGACTAAATTAAAGCGGGCACAGGTTCGGCAGAAACAAGTTGAAGCAAAACTCCGTTCAAGTGACGAGCAAATTGTCAATTTTTTGGAAGGGATGAGCGATGCTTTTTTTGCTTTCGACCTCCAGTGGCGATTTACTTACGTCAATTACAAAGCAGCGCAATTTTTACAGCGCTCGCCGGAAGAACTTTACGGTAAAAATTTTTGGGAAGAGTTTCCCGAATTAGTGAATTCGGATTTTTATGAAGAGTATCATGGAGCTGTAGCAAAACAAGTTGGAGTGGCTTTTGAACAATATTATCGTCCCTTAAAAGTGTGGGTGGAAGTCCGGGCTTTTCCTTCTCATGACGGCATTTCAGTGTTTTTTCACGACATAACCAAGCGCAAGCGGATGGAATCAGCACTCAGGAAAGAACAGAAAAAAACTGAAAGTTTACTGCTAAATATTTTGCCAGAACCGATCGCCGACAGGTTGAAGTACCAACCGGGGTTAATTGCAGATAAGTTTGAAAAAGCAACAATTCTTTTTGCTGACTTGGTGAATTTTACCCAAATTTCTACCACCATGTCCGCAACTAAATTAGTGTACTTGCTGAATGAAATTTTCTCAGCTTTTGACCAACTGAGTGAGAAACACGGCTTAGAAAAAATCAAGACGATCGGGGACGCTTACATGGTAGCAGGCGGTATTCCCATTGAACGCCCAGACCACGCAGAAGCGATCGCCGAAATGGCGCTGGATATGCTAGCGGCAATTAAGGAATTAAATGTGAAGCTAGACGCGCAATTTGACCTCCGCATCGGGATTAATAGCGGCCCGGTGGTAGCGGGGGTAATCGGCACTAAAAAATTCATTTACGATTTGTGGGGAAATGCCGTAAATACAGCTAGCCGCATGGAATCTCACGGCATAACAGGTCGCATTCAAGTCAGCCACTATACTTATGAGTTGCTGCAGGATAAATATGAATTTGAAGATCGCGGCGAGATCGAGATTAAAGGTAAAGGGGAAATGCGGACTTATTTGCTGACGGCTAGAAAAACAGCAAGCGCTCCCGAAATCGGAGAGTAAATAGGGAGCATCCCGATTTTATAAAAAGCGTTTTTTTAGGAGTGTTCGCCTATAGATATTGAAGCGAGATACAGCCATTGTAGGGACACGGCAATGCCGTGTCCCTAGGGAGAACGAAAAAGTGGCTGCGATCGCAAGGCAAGCAAAAGCGTCGGAGCAGATCGGTCAAATCAGATTATGCTATAGACAGAGATATCCGAGCAATCCTGTCCGCGGTACTCGACGTTATAAAAATACTAAGTTGAAGTCCTCGGAGCCTTTAAGATGGTTCAATTTCATATTCAAACAGATAGCGATATTCCAGCATCCACCCAACTATTCAATCAAATCAGGTTTGCGATCGCCTCGCGACAATTTCCGCCCGGACACCGCTTGCCCAGCACCAGGCAACTAGCCATGCAGACGGGTTTGCACCGCAACACCATCAGCAAAGTATACCGACAGCTAGAAAATACGGGACTCGTAGTAGCCCAAGCAGGATCTGGCATTTACGTCCGCGCTCAAGGCCACGAAGGCGGCAGCAAACTCAAATCTCCGATCCTCGAAGAATATCCCCTTGCCAACAAAATAGTGCAAGAAAGTATGGATCAACTGCTGGGACAGGGCTGTACGCTCAACCAAGCGAGGGAATTATTTTTGGCCGAAATTGACTGGCGGCTCAGATGCAGCGCCCGAGTGCTCGTCACAGCCCCCACAGAAGACATCGGCGTGGGCGAGCTGATGGCGAAAGAACTCGAACAAGCTCTGCGCATTCCCATACAGTTAGTGCCGATGGAACAGCTAGGTACTTTTTTGGATCAAATCTCTTCGGGAACTGTGATCACCAGCCGATATTTTATCGGAGAAGCAGAATCGATTTCGGCACCGCGTTCGGTGCGAGTCATTCCCGTAGATATCTACGACTACAGCCAGGAAATCCAGCTAGTGGGGAGTTTGCCGAAAGACAGTTATTTGGGTCTTGTCAGCCTGAGTCCGGGAATGTTGCGATCGACCGAAGTCATCATCCACAGCCTCCGGGGAGAGGATTTGCTGGTGATGACGGCATTGCTGTCAGACGCCTACAAGATTAACTCGATCGTGCGATCGGCCAGAACAATTCTCTGCGACCAACCGAGTTTTGCTACAGTAAAAGCTGCCATTAACGCGGTCAGAGAAGATATTATTCGTCCCCCTCAACTGGTATGCTGCGAAAATTACATCGGCTCTAAGTCGATTAATTTGCTCAAGCGCGAGTTGGGCTTGGGGTGATACGATTGTCGATTTTCGATTTTCGATTGTCGATTAAAAAATTGGGAATGACTTACTGCATAATGGTTGGGATATTCTTTAAAGTTGCATCCTTTTGGGAACTGGTATAATTCTCAATTCCTAATGGGCGTAAGGTGCTTAGGTAGGTTGCACCCTACATAATTTAGGTTATGCGTCTAGGACTGAACTCGTAACTTTCAACTTCCATTACCCAATACCGGATACCGGATACCCAATTCCCAAATACCGATTACCAATTATCAATTACCAATCATTTATGACAATTGAAATCCAACCTTCTATTAATGTTAAAACCGCGATCGAAAGCCGGCGGGCCGCGCGCAGCTTCAAACCCGATCCGATTCCGCCAGCAATATTGGCAGAGATTTTGCGGTTGGGAGTGCGATCGCCCTCCGGTTACAACTTGCAGCCTTGGCGGTTTATCGTACTTCAAGACCCAGCCAGCAAACAAAAATTAAAAGCTTGCGCTTTCGACCAGCGCCAAGTGGTAGAAGCCCCAACAGTATTAATTTGCTGTGGCGACCGGCGCGCCGGTGAACCCGAAAACACCGAAGCCGTCATCGAGTTGGGCAAAGCAGCAGGCGCAATGAATGACAATTTAGCCGGTTATATGCGGCAAGCAATCCCGCAATTGTTCGAGAACCGTCCCTGCTTCGAGTCCCTAGAAACTTGGACAAACAGGCATACAATGCTCGCAGTAGCCCACTTAATGATTGCAGCTAAAAGCTTTGGGGTAGACAGTTGTCCGATGGAAGGTTTTGTCAGCGCTAAGGTGAAAGAAGCCTTTCAAGTTCCCGAAGAAGTAGATGTTTGCTGTTTGCTGCCGCTTGGTTATGCAGCAGAACCTTTGAAACAATACGGCGGGCGTTTTGACGTGACTCAAGTTTATTACAGTGAAAGTTATGGAGAGACCTTGCAAATTGAGATTTGAGAGTTAAGATTTGAGAGTTAAGATTTAAGAATTGAGATTTGAATGAGTCGGTACAAGTTCAAACAAATCGGAAATACCGACAATTTCGCTATTTCGCAATCCGAAATCTAAAATCTAAAATCTAAAATCTAAAATTTCAAGTGGTGATATCAGAGAGAGGAAAAATATGACAGTAGCAGCGCGACAAAGCAACGCCCAAATTTTAGAAGTAAAGTTGCAGCAGCACTTACAAGCAGCCGGATTTAAAAAATTACCGCTTTATATCAGTTGCGATTTTCGAGATGAATCTTTAACGGTTGTGGGAGAACACCCGCGCAGTTTAGTTCTCAAAGCAAAACCGACTTTTGCAGTGCTAGAAGCAGCCATTCTCGAAATAGAACCAGAATCTATTCAACAGATTGGACTTTGCCTAAAAATTACCGGGCAAAAACAGCCTTATGCTTTCCATTCTTTTACCATGCACAACCCTGTTTTGTCAAGACAAAAAACAGTGCAGTTGTTCAAAAAAACAGAGAATACCCCCGCAGAAGAAACCGGGATAGTCTTAACAGAAAATGCGGCCCAGACGGCGGATGTAAAGGAGGAAATACCGTTAGAAACGGATGGGAAAGATGCGTGGGATGAAGAATATTTCCCCAATTTGTCTGAGAGCTCCAGCAATTCAGATCCGATCGCCTTTAAAGTAGCTGCCATACCGACAGATATTGCAGACAATCCCTTCAATCCGCTGGATATGGAAGCGGTAACAGTTGCCCAAAAACCCAAGCATTCACCGTTTGCGATGCTGGCTGCTGCAGGAATGGTCAGCATGGCGGCGCTAATTTTGGCAGGCGGTTATTATATGCTGAGCCGCCCCTGTGTCATCGGAGAATGTACTGCATTAGCTAATGCCAAACAGTTGAGCGAGAATTCGACGAAGACGCTGAAAACCTCAAAAGTTGCCAACAGCCCTCAAGAAGCGCAGGAACAGTTAAAACAGGCGATCGCCCTTTTGGAACCGATTCCCTCTTGGTCAATTCATCGCGGTGAAGCTCAAACCGCCCTGGAAAACTACCGCCAGCAAAGTCAGAATTTAAACTCTGCGATCGATGCAGCGCGCTTCGCACAATCAGCAGCTCAAAAAAACAAAAATCCGCCTTATTCTGCTGAGAATTGGCAGGAAGCGCAAGCTCTGTGGCAAAGCGCGATCGCCGAACTCGGAGAAATCCCCACAGATAGCCCGGTTTATCCGTTTGCTCAGAGAAAGACAAAAGAATACCGGAAGAATTTAGCAACTGGAAATCGCCAGTTAAGCACAGAGAAACAAGCTGAAAAAACGCTGCTCGCCGCCAAAAATACAGCCCAAATAGCAGAAGCTCGCGAAGCAGTAGCTCAGACAGCCGAGACTTGGGCTCAAGTACAATCAGGTTGGGAAGAATCTCTCGAAATCCTATCAGAAATTCCCACGGGTACGACATCTTACCAACAAGCTAAACTGCTAGTTCCCAAATACGAAACCAAACTTTCACAAGCTCGCGAACGCAAAAATGTCGAAGGAATTTCTGAAGATGCCTACACTCAAGCAGTCACTTTAGCAGCTCAAGCTAAAATTTTTGAGGGGCAAAACGCCTGGTTTAAAGCATCAGAATACTGGCGGAGAGCTTTGAGTTACGCGGAGCAAGTGCCGGCGGCAACTTCTTATTCCCAGAAAGCCCAACCGCTGATCGCTTCCTACAAAACTTCATTGCAGCAAGCAGAAGTAAGGTTGCAGGAAGAAAGAAAACTGCAAAAAGCCCGCACCGATTTAGATAGAACTTGTAAAGGCAACCCCAAGATTTGCGACTATACTGTTAGCAAAGATTTGATTGCCGTGCAGATGACTCCTAATTACGTGCAGAAACTGCAACAAACCTTCATCCAAGCAAACAACAACAATGCTGTGAAGACTCGCCAAGCTGTAGAAAAGCACGTTCAAACGTTGCAAAAAGCTTTGGAGGCGATCGCCGAAAACGCCAAAATCCCGATGCAGGTGTACGATGGCGAAGGCAAGCGGATTGGGAGTCACGAACCGAAATAGTTGTAGTTGTAGGGTGCGTGAGGGCGAAAAATCTGTCTGAACGATCGAAATATTTACACTCACGCATCGCCAGCAATTTCACCTGCGGTCAATCCAGCTTGAAAAACTTGTTGTGCCGTTAATTTTAACTCTGGAAAAGTTGGCGACTCAATCCTATCATTTCCCCGAAACAAACTCACCTCATACTCGCCGTCAACTAACTGATAAACCGATATCGTTGGTTGCTTGGGATTGCCAATAAACCTGCGGCCACCCAAACCGAGATAATCCACAATCCAGTATTCAGGAATCCCGATTAGTTCATATTCGCCCACCTTCCTGATGTAGTCATTTTGCCAATTCGTGCTAACGACTTCAACAACGAGCGGAATTGATGCGCCTTGAGTCACAGTTGAGAACTTTTCCCAAAGAGGTTCTGATGCTAAATTTGGGCGGTTTAATATCAAAATATCTGGAGAATAAGCAGAGAGGTTTTCGAGCTTTTTAACTAAGGCTTGTTTGGGGAAAATGTACGGAAGTTTTCGCATTCTGGACTCAGCGTTTAACTCTGAAACTAAAAAACTGATAACTTCTTCATGCTCTCCTAATGGCTGTGACATTTCAACAATCTCTCCATTGTGCAGTTCATAACGTGCATTTTCTGGCTTCCATTCCGCAAATTCTTCAAAAGTTAGCGGTTTAGTTGCAGTTTGAATCATGGCTATTCTCCTGAGTTATGGCTCGGGCGGGTTTATGACATTTATCATTTGTATGGAAGATATTGGTGAACCCGCCCCTACGGTAATCATAATCAATTTACATCTACAATCACCAATTAACAATTACCATTTGATCAATTGTGCGTCTTGATTGAAAAACTTCCGAGACAATCCCTCAGTCAACAGCAGAGTTGCGATTAAAGTTGCCAGCGCTAACACAAACATAATCAAAATCTGGTAAGATGCTGCATCGAGAGGACTGACACCGCTCAGCATTTGACCTGTCATCATTCCCGGTAAAGTCACGATTCCTACCACCGTCATTGTATTTAAGAGGGGGATTAATCCAGCTTTGATCGCATCTTTGCGGTATTGTTTGACTGCTTGCTGCGGCGTGGAACCTAAACTTAAATGGGTTTCTATTTCTAACTGGCTGCTATTAACTGTACTGAGAAGTCTTTCGCCGGCGATCGCCCCGGAGTTCATGGCATTGCCCAAAATCATACCCGCTAAAGGAATCAGGTATTGCGGTTCGTACCAAGGGTCAGGTTGCAAAATTAGCAAGTTTGTATAGGCGAGAGTCAAGGCCGTACTGATAAAAATTGAACCCCAAACTAAGGGCAGTAAGTTCTTGATTTTTTTGCTGATGCGGTTGCTGGCAACCATGCTAGCTGTTGTCAGCATGATTGCTAGAACTGCTAAAACCAGCCAAGGATTTTTTCCCTCGGGGTCAAATACGACTGCGAGCACGTAGCCGACCAAGATTAGCTGGATCAGTGTGCGCCCGGCGGCGATCGCGATCGCCCCCTCCAATCCCAATTTCTGCCACGCCGAAAGCCCGATCGCGATCGCCACCATCCCCAAAGCCCAACCCAAATCTGTAAAATCTAGCTGAATTAACACCCGCCCACCCTTTCGATAATGTGATTGTTTCCCTTTCCAAATATAAGATATTGCAATAAAGGTTTCTGAGAAACAGTTTTGCTGTAAGAATTTGCTTTGATGATGGTTGCAATTTGTGGTGTGAAGAGTGAATAATGTTCCCCCCCTCGACTTAACCCGCCAGTACGCCTTAATTGGCGACGAGATAACTGCTGCGGTGCAAAAAGTGCTTGCCTCTGGCGGCTACGTAGGCGGCCCCGCCGTGAAGAGTTTTGAACGAGAGTTCGCCGACTACACTGGAGTTTCCGAGTGCGTGGGCTGCAACTCCGGCACCGATGCTTTGATTTTGGCTTTGCGAGCTCTCAAAATTGGCCCTGGCGATGAAGTGATTACCACTCCTTTTACCTTTTTTGCTTCGGCTGAGACAATTAGCGCCGTCGGCGCAACTCCCGTATTTGTCGATATTGACAGCGGGACTTTTAATATGGATGTCGAGCTCCTCGAAGCCGCAATTACCGAAAAAACCAAGGCAATTATGCCCGTGCACATCTTCGGCCAACCGGTAGACATGACTCGGTTGATGGAAATTGCCACTCGACACAATTTAGCCGTAATTGAAGATTGCGCCCAGTCTGTCGGGGCCCAGTGGCAGTCTCGAAAAGTCGGCAGCATCGGCCATGTCGGCTGCTTCAGTTTTTATCCGACCAAAAATTTAGGCGCTTGCGGTGACGGAGGCGCGGTGACGACAAACGATCGAGCCCTGGCAGCTTCAATGAGAATGCTCAAAGAACACGGACAGTCTTCTAGGTATTTCTACGAAGAAATCGGCTACAACAGCCGTTTAGACGCCCTGCAAGCGGTGATTCTCAGCATTAAATTGCGGTATCTCGACAGTTGGAACGCCCAGCGGCGGGAGAAAGCGGCACTTTACAGCGAATTTCTCTCCCGCGTGCCCGGAGTTGCCGTCCCCAAAGCATTGCCGGAAGCAAAAGGAGTTTGGAATCAATACACGATCCGGCTGACAACTTCAGAAGAGGCGCAAAATCCCTCTGGCAATTTTCGAGATTGGATGCGGGCTCAGTTGCAGGAATGCGGCATCGGTTCGATGGTTTACTATCCGTTACCTTTGCACCTCCAACCTGTTTACAAATCTTTGGGCTATCAAGCAGGTCAGTTGCCGCAGGCCGAGCAAGTTTGCCGCGAGGTCTTGTCTTTGCCGATGTTCCCGGAACTGTCGAGGGATCAACAAGAGCGGGCGATTTATGGTCTGAAAGATTGCTTGGCTCAGTCCGTGAAGTTTTTTGACTGAACACTTGTACTTTTATGTACTATATTTAATGAAAAGAAACAAATTTAGGCTGGCAATCCGCCTCGAACGGGTGCATTTTCCGCTCGCCTAAAAATTGGAATGCGATCGGTCAATGATGAAGAAGGAAGTTCGGCAACGGATTCTGTAACGGATGTAACGGATGTAAAGGATAGAAGGAAGAGGGAAGAGGGAAGAGGGAAGAAGGAATAAGATTTTAACTTTTAACTTTCGACTTCCAATCCCCGATGCCTGATGCCCGATGCCCGATGCCCGATGCCCAATTCTCAATTTAACCTGTAATTTTCATAAGATAAGAGGAAAATAAACGAGTGCCTCAGTATCAATTCACTCAGGCTAGACGCTACGATCCACAAGCGATCGCTCAGTATTACCGCAACCGTCCTTGGAAAGCAATTTGGCGCGCAATTACCGTTATTTGGTCTTTTGCCGGCTTCGTGCTGGGGATGCTGTGGGACAGTTGGCAGCACGAAGTCGCAGCACACCAGCCGGAACGGGCCGCCCACCTGCGACAAATACTCACTCGCTTGGGCCCCACTTTCATTAAAGTCGGCCAAGCCCTTTCTACCAGACCGGACTTGATCCGCAAAGACTTTCTCGAAGAACTGATCAAACTTCAGGATCAATTGCCGCCCTTTGACTCGGTGCGCGCTTTCGAGATTATTGAAGCGGAACTAGATCGCAAAATTAGCGAAACCTACAGCGAAATCTCCCCCGAACCTGTCGCTGCGGCAAGTCTCGGTCAAGTCTACCGAGCTCGCCTCCTCACCGGGGAAGCAGTAGCAGTCAAGGTTCAGCGACCGAATTTGCTGCCAGTCTTGAGCCTCGATCTTTATTTAATGCGCTGGGCCGCTGGATGGTTGGGCCCGTTGCTGCCGCTGAATCTCGGTCACGACCTTTGTTTAATAGTCGATGAATTCGGTATCAAATTGTTCGAGGAAATTGATTATATCAATGAAGGACGCAACGCCGAGAAATTTGCTACAAATTTTGCCGACGACCCGACAGTAAAAGTTCCGAGCATTTACTGGCGTTATACTTCAAATTGCGTTCTGACTCTCGAATGGATTGACGGCATCAAGCTGACAGATATGGAAAGTGTTAAAGCCGCAGGTTTGGATACCGATAGTTTAATTGAAGTCGGAGTCCGCAGCGGTTTGCGGCAGTTGCTAGAACACGGATTTTTTCACGCTGACCCCCATCCGGGAAATCTGTTTGCCTTAGCGGATGGCCGCATGGCTTACATTGATTTTGGGATGATGGATCAGATGGAAGAAACAACTAAAGAAACTTTGGTTGATTCTGTCGTTCATTTGATCAACAAAGATTACTTAGAGTTAGCCAAGGATTTTGTCAAACTTGGCTTTTTGACACCAGATACAGATATTATGCCGATCGTTCCGGCGTTGGAATCTGTATTGGGTGATATCGTCGGCGAAAAGGTGTCAGATTTTAACTTCAAGACGATTACAGACCAGTTTTCCGAGTTGATGTACGATTATCCTTTCCGGGTGCCGGCGAAATTTGCCTTAATTATTCGCTCTCTGGTGACAGAAGAAGGTTTGGCGCTGACGCTGAATCCGAATTTCAAGATAGTCGAGGTGGCGTATCCTTATGTAGCGCGGCGTTTGTTGAACGGAGAATCTCCGGCACTGCGGCGGCGTCTGATTGAGGTATTATTCAAAGATGGCAAATTCCAGTGGAACAGGTTAGAGGACATGATCGCGATCGCTAGGTCCGATCGCAGTTTCGACCTGCTACCGACTGCACAGCTAGGCTTGCAATTTTTGCTGTCAGAGGAAGGCTCTTTTTTGAGACGCCAGCTAATGTTAGCTTTGATTGAGGACGATCGAATCCACACCGAAGAAGTTCGCAGCCTGTGGAACTTAGTCAAGGAAGACTTGCAACCCAGTCGCCTGTTCAACGTTGCTCTAGGCGCTTTGGCGGAGTTTTCCACAGAAGGAGCCGCGGCGCTGACTCGGTTTTAATTAGAAGGAAGTTCGGCAACGAGCACTGTACAAGATGTAACGGATGTCAGTCCGATGTCCGTCGGAAGAAGGAAGAAGGAAGAAAAATAATTCTACTCTTCCCAATTCCCAATTCCCCATTTCCCATTCCCCATTCCCCATTCCCAATTACCCAAATTACCCAAATTAAGGAATTATTCGTGTATTATTTTCCAGAACCTCCCTATTTTTTAATGTCGGCTGGACTGCTAGCAGGTATGGCCTCTGGCCTAGCCTTTGAAGCAACTCTCAAACAAGCTGTACAACAGTGGTCTAAAAATCGTTCTACTCGCACCTTGGCTAACCTGCCAAGGCTGCAATTGGTCATACCTTTTCTGGGAATGGCTGGCGGTATTTGCGTATTTTTAGCTTCTGGAATGGAGATTTTTGGCTTCCCAAAACTACTTTCTTATGCCTTAGCTTTGCCACTGACGGTACTCACGGGTTGGCTAGTTTGGACTCAGCTAGGTAAGCTTTTGATGGAGTTAGAACGCGGAGGTTCCCAAGCGCTGGATTTAGATTCTTTTGAACAATAAAAATCAACTATCAACCTCTTTTTATCAGAAGGAAGGGGGTTGATAGTTCTCTAAGATTAATCCTATTTGATGCTTTTAAACCGCAGAGAACGCAGAGAACGCAGAGGAAGAGAAAGAAGAAGATGACAACTTAGGCAATAATTTGTGTAAAAACTTAAAAATCTAAAATCTAAAATCTAAAATCTAAAATCTAAAATCTAAAATCGAATGAGTATTTTAATTGTTACGGGTGCAGCGGGATTTATTGGCTCTAACTTAGTAGAAACTCTTTTAAATCGAGGGGAGACGGTGATAGGTGTTGATGAGTTCAACGACTATTACGATCCGGATCTCAAGCGCAAGAATATTTCACGATTTGAAAAGTATCCGGGTTTTGAATTGGTGGAAGGCGATATTTTGTCTCTAAATTGGCGAGGTCTTTTATCGGATGCTAAGGTAATATTTCATCAGGCGGCGCAAGCGGGAGTTCGTGCTAGCTGGGGCGACGGTTTTCGCAGCTATACCGAACGCAATATTAACAGCACTCAAGTATTGTTAGAAGCGGCCAAAGATGCGCCAAGATTGCAAAAGTTTGTCTATGCCTCTTCTTCTTCAATTTACGGCAACGCTGAATCTTTTCCCACGAATGAAAACGCTTGTCCGCAGCCAGTTTCTCCCTACGGAATTACGAAATTAGCCGGTGAACGTTTGTGCGGGCTTTATTACAAAAATTTTGGCGTTCCGACTACTTCGCTGCGCTATTTTACGGTTTACGGGCCGAGACAGCGCCCCGATATGGCTTTTCACAAGTTTTTTAAGTCGATTTTGTTTGACGAGGCGATTTCAATTTTCGGGGACGGATTGCAAACGCGCGATTTTACTTTTATCAGCGATTGCGTTGCGGCGAATTTAGCGGCCGCTGAGGTTCCGGAAGCTGCGGGGGAAGTTTTTAATATTGGTGGGGGAAGTCGGGTAGTTTTGAAAGAAGTTATTGATACAATAGAGAGAATTGTCGATCGACCTATTCGGATAGATTTTACTGAAGCTGCTAGGGGAGACGCGCGGCACACTAGCGCGGATGTGTCTAAAGCCCAGAAAATCTTAGGTTATCAGCCGCAGGTTGCTTTAGAAGAAGGTTTAAGGCGCGAATGGGAGTGGATTCAGTCTTTGTACAGTTAGATGCTATCTATCCCAGAAATTCCGCAACTTAAATTGAACATTATTAAATTTTTGAATCACCCAAGTTTTGAGATTTCTCTGCAAGCGAACCAACACATTTGGAGGCGCGAGTTTTGGCTGTGTTTCCGGCGAATTCAAATAGCGGTAGTGCAGAAACACCTCTCGGTAGGGAATCTCAACATCTTCGCCAGCACACAATCGAGTAAACTTTGCAGCCGAAATGCTCATGTAGTGCAAATAAGTCAGCCGTCGCCCTTTATCGTATAGAACATAATCTATCACATCAAATTGAGAAGACCAATGATTGCCCGTTACCTGTTCGGGCTGAGAATATGCAAAGTTGTAAAAAGAGATATTGCTGCGGGAAACTAAATAGTTAAATAAAGGTTGGTCGGTTCCCCGCAAAGACAAAATTTCTGCTTCTCCTGAAGTCAATTTATTTAAAAGTTGGCTTGAGTTATTTCGATTTAAAATACCTTTTTTTGAAGCAAACCAACCAGCACAAAAAATCTGTGATTGCAGTTGGTTAATGTTAAAAAATTTTGGCAGTTTCGCCGAGGATAAATCAAATACATAATTAAGGTCAGACTTATATTGAAAATCGTTGGCTACCCAATCAAATTCATCAAGTTTTTGATAGATGTAATCGAGAGAACCCATTAACAGAGTGTCGCAGTCAAAATAGACAAATTTGTCAAAAGGCCCGTCAAAACAGCAAAATTTTCGGTGCATTCCCAAACAGTGAACTTGCCCCCAACCTTTAGCTTGCCAAACTTGTTGAGCTTTGCGGTGAGAAGTCCAAGCTTGAGTCGCAAAGTCTTCCCAGAAATGGATAGAATCGGTATTGTCAAACAGGGTGACATTGTGTAGGGTGGAAATGTG
Source organism: Microcoleus sp. F10-B2 (assembly GCF_036704965.1). Lineage (NCBI taxonomy): Bacteria > Bacillati > Cyanobacteriota > Cyanophyceae > Oscillatoriales > Microcoleaceae > Microcoleus > Microcoleus sp. F10-B2. Next base: position 38,240 of record NZ_JAUBTB010000014.1, read on the forward strand.
CGATCGCACTTTTTTCAGGTTATCATCGTAGGGAATGATGCAAACAAGAATATCTTTTGCCCCGTTGACTTCTAGACTGTTCAATAAAGCCACGAATTGGTCGAAAACAACATCGTTTGCCAGAATATAAATGCCGTCAGCCATAGTTTTTTAGTTAATAAGTAACCCAGCGCATATATATTGCTTTTTAGGTGCGGGCAAAATGCCCACACCACAAGAAATAAAATTTATTGATTGTGGAACAGGCCGGAAAGCCTGTTCTTCAAAGCTTGTTTGGTGTCAAAAACAAAACAAAATTTATTGATTGTGGAACAGGCCGGAAAGCCTGTTATTCAAAGCTTGTTTAGTGTCAAAAAACCAAGAAAACTTATGAATTGTGGAACAGGCCGGAAAGCCTGTTATTCAAAGCTTGTTGGTAATGATACAACATAGGATTTTCTCCTCACCTACTGAAAGCCAGAAATATTGTTTGCACTAAATTTAGTTTTTTATCTTTTTCATTGAGATAACGATAATGTTTCCAAAGTTTCCAATAAGGACTCCCCGATTTAATCGGTATTCCAGCCCAGTGAAGATATTTTAACCTTTTACCTTTGTCATAAAGAACATAATCTATTTCTTGAAAATGTTTAGAACCAGCCCAGCTTCCAGGTTCGGTTGCTGAATCTTTAACAAGATTGCAGCGTTTGGGAATCAGTTTAAGAATGATATAATTTAGTATAGGTTGGTCTGTGACATTTTGAGTAAAGTCAAAATATTCTCGATGCTGCGAACATTCTCGCAAAATCTCATACATTTGCGCTTCTGTAATAGTTCCTTTTCGGGAAGCCCAAAAACCGCTGTTAAATACATCTTGAAACTGTGAGTCTGTAAAGATATTTTGTTCTTTTACAGCGGGTGAAAATACATTTCGCAGTTTTTCGCTGAGGTGGTGGTAGTCGCAGCAAAAAAAGTCTACTTCTGATAGTTTGTCGAGGTTGGCTGCGATGTCTTCAAAGACGATGATATCGGTATCGATGTACAGAAATTCGTCAAGCGGGCCAAACCAAACGGCGAGTTTTCGCATTTTGTTGGGGAGGGCTAAAAAGTTGCGATCGAACATTTGGCCAATTTCTCTGGTAAACTGTTCCACAAACTCCAGATTTGGGAACAATTGCACCCCGTGGAGACGGCTGAGTGCGGCTGCGACTTGCTGATAATTGTCGTCGAAGGGAATCAGAAAAACAGGTACTTGACAATTGTACAGACGTATGGTGTTTAGAAGGGCGATCGCACTTTCGATCACCTTATCATTCGCAACAATATAAATACCGCGACTCATACATTTATCCTCAACCTTCTCAATACCCTTTTTAACAAATTCGGCGCAGAAACCTCAGTATAAGACTTTGGCGCTTGGGCAAAAATCGGACGCTTGGACGGTTCGCGGAGATAGCGGTAATGCAGGAACAAATCGCGATAGGGAAACTCAATATTTTCGCCCGCACAAACTCTCCGAATTAAATCCGGTGGCACGCCAATATAATGAATGTAAGTAAGTCGGTTTCCCTTATCGTACAAAATGTTATCTTGCTGTTGGAAATGTGGGGAAGTGACGCTACACCCAGTTTTTTCGTTATCCGGGAGGCTATAAGCAAAATTATAGCTATTCATCCCGGTTTTCATCACCATATAATTGAGCAACGGCTGTTCTCCCGCACCTTCATAGAGAATTTCCGCCTCGCCCGATTGGAGTTGAGCTAACAGCCATTTCCTAGTATTTTGCTCAAACAATCCTTGCTTGCTGGCGTAAAATCCCGAACAAAATATTTCCGAGTCTAGCCGATTTTTGTCAAAAACTTCGAGCAGTTTTGGCGACTTAATATTGTATACTTTAGTTGGATCGCGAAATTGAAAATCATAAACCACAAAATCCGATTCCTCTAACTTCTGAAAAATAGCATCAAGGGAATTCATCACCAAAGTATCGGCGTCCATGTAGATAAACTTTTCAAACGGGCCGTCGAAAGCGCAAAAGCGCCGGTGTGCGCCGTAAAGCCGGAATTTTTGGCGGTTCAAACGCTCGGGTGCGGCTGCTTGCATGAATTCATCCCATCGCTGAATTGAGGCGCTATCTTCATAAATAAAAACGTTGGGACGGTTAACAATTTCAGCTTTGATTTGCTGTATCTGGTCGTCGAAAGGATAAATACAGACAGGAGTATTTGAGCCTAATCTAACTTCAATACTGTTGAGTAAGGCAATTAGTTGATCGTAAACTGTGTCGTTGGCAAGCGTGCAAATTCCCTTCATATCTATAGTCTCGCGAAGGCGGACTTTGTTTGTGTAGTTGCGGTTTCCACCGCCGAATTATCTAAAGGGTAAAAGGATAGAGAAGAGTCCTCGCGGGAAAACTAGGACGAGGGAGAAACCGACGCTAGCGCCACGCGAAAACCCCTGTGCCACCCCCCATAGTCGGCCCAGCACCAGTCACGAAGGTGACTGCCACAATAGACCGCAGAATGATACCAAGAACCGCCACGCTGCACTCGGCAATCATCTGTACCAGTTTCCCAGGAACTTCCGTCAGTTGGTGCGTCGTTATAGTTTTCGTGCCACCTATCGCTGCACCATTCCATAACATTGCCGTGCATATCGTAGACTCCAAAGTTATTAGGGGGAAAACTCCCGACATCGGTTGTTTCTCTGCGGTAAAGTCCTTTGGGGACGTTTGCGTAGGGCAAGTTTCCGTCATAGTTGACTAAATCGGGGGTAATAGTTTCCCCAAAATGAAATTGGGTTGTTGTTCCCGCACGGCAAGCGTATTCCCATTCTGCTTCACTCAGGAGGCGATATTTTTTTCCGGTTTGTTGCGAGAGTTTGCCACAGAATTCGACTGCATGGTACCACCCTACAGTTTCTACAGGACGTTTTTCACCTTTATCATCGGACGGGTTGTTTCCCATCACTGCTTGCCACTGTGCTTGGGTGATGGGATATTTGCCTGCATAAAAAGCGGGTACTGTTACTTGATGCTGTGGCCTTTCATCATCTCTACCTGATTCTGTTGCTGGCGAACCCATCATAAATGTGCCACCGGGAATATAAACCATTTCCAGCACAACTCCGTTCCCTAAGTCTTCGGGGAAGAAGCGAGCAGAGGAAGTATGGCGACTGTTTTCTTGTCCTTCAGCATCAACCGTTATCACATCAAACTCAAAGGTAGGCAAATATTTGTGTAACTGCTCTTTTAGATTTAGTTCATCTCTATCCTTCAACAGTGAAAAGGCTGCCAACTTCACCGCCATTGATTCATCTTGCAGTACCCCAATTATTAAATCTAAACCAGCTTCTCCATATTTGAGCGCTTCAGACAGTGCAGCAATTTTTACCTCGACAATCGGTGAAGCCAAACGACATTTAACGCCGGGAATCCCGCCTAAGACAGCAGCACCTAATGGCAGTTGAGATTGACCGCCGAGTACAGCATCGTATTCTCTGGGTTGATTTTGGTTTTCTGTCATGGCGCTATTTCCTAAGATACAAAATTGGACAGCCAATTCAGCAAGTTCAATTCGTGGAGAATGATTTGTCTGGCTTCGGCAATTTTCTCCCTCGCTTGATGCCAATAATCCGCATTAGCTACAACCTCTTTAATAAATTCTACTCCTTTCTCATCCAGACTGGGAAGCCGCAGAAAACTCCCTGCAGGCAACAACTTATCCGCCGCCGAACCGCCGTAATAAATTGGCAAACACCAAGCTAACAAAGCATCCCAAAGCTTCTCGCTGACATACCAATCGTTTTCGGCATAATTTTCAATAGCTAAGTTGTAATAGTATGGTGCGACAGCGTGCCATTTATTGTTCATAGTGCCGTTCCCGCGCGCCCAAGTTGGCAAGTTTCGCCCGTAAAGGTCAAAATCTAATTCTCGTTCTTGCAGCAATTTGATAAAGTCTAATCGGTGGCGGTGATTGGCGCTGCGGCTAACACCTGAAGTAATCCAAGAACAGGATTTAGTTTTCGGCGGCGCAGGCATTTCATCCAGTTCTCGAAACGAATTAGAGTGATACCAAATCGCGGGCATATAATCGGGTTTGGGTGCGAAGTCGTCGGGCCCGGAAACGTAACCGCAATAAAGTTTGGCTTGTTCGTAGTTGGCTTTGGTAATTTCAATAACTTCTGGTAATGGCGGCTCCCTGATCAGGTAAATTATGCGTTCTTTGGGGACACCGCAAAATTTTTCTCGAATGTCGTTTTCGGGATTTTTGGGGCTTGGACGGCGAATTTTGTCGATCCAAGATTGCTTTTTGGAAGGTCGGGGAAAGTCGAATTGATACATCAGTAAAAAGTCTGGTTCTGGGTGGTTGGCTAGCATTTGAATGTTTCCCCATTTGCCGAAGTTTTGGGGGGTTTGTTGCCACAGCCAGTCGCTTTGACTCATGCCTGGATAGGTGGTGATTGTGCTGATGATTTGTGGGTTCATTTTTAATAATAAATGTGGTTTTTGCGTTTGGCAGGGCGGGTTTATGAGATTATTTATTTGAGGCGATGATTGTTGGTAAAACCCGCCCCTACGGAATTTTGAATTATCGAATATCGCACTTGCCGATCCACATAACTTAAAATTCTCTGTATCCTATTTTCCCACGAAAATTGCTTGACAAAATCCATTGTTTCTGCATAACCTTCGCTCTTCCTCGGATATTTGGTTAAACAATCTCGAATGCTTTGTGCGAATTTGTGCGGGTTATCCGGTTCGCACCAAGTTGCTGCTATATTTCCCAATTTAAATTCCATTAAAGATGCAATCTCCGTCGCGACAATCGGAGTTCCCGATGCCATGTAATCAAATAATTTTAAAGGAGATGTGAACGTCGCGGCCTCTGTCAAACAGTGCGGGTGAGTCAAAACATCGGCTGCTTGCAGCAAGCTAGCTAGTTGATTTTGAGGCAGGTAGCCGAGAAATTTAATGTTGTTAACTTGCTTGTCTTTGGCTAATTGCTGGTAGGCTGTTACTTGGGATGAATCACCGCCCGCGATCGCAAATTGAACTCGCGGCAACTCCTTAGCCACATCCACCAACATATCAACACCTTTAAACGGGTAAAGTCCTCCCGCATAAACTGCTAAATACTGTCTTCCATCTGTTAATAATTGCTGCCGCCAATTCTGGGCAGCTTCTGTTTGTCTCGCAAGAAACAAATGGTTAAAACCGTTGTGCAGCGTAATTACTTTTTCGGGTGGCATCCCATTCTTAATCATGCTGTCTCGCACAGTCTCGGCAACAGTTACAGCAATTTGAAATAGAGGATTGCGAACAATTTCTGATTCAAATTGCTTGTTTTCATGGTGGTGCTGTTCGTAGATAGCGGGAATACCGTTTTTAATGGCAGCTTTGACAAAGTTCCAGTCGCGGGTGTGGACAATTTGAGTCGATTTAAGCAGGTGAATTGGTAAATAGTATTTTGATACTATTGTACTCGCACTCGTCCACTTGGTGTCCCAAAGGTCGAGCGGCCACGGGACGGGCAAATCTGCTACTTTTAATTGTTCCTGAAGATTGTAAATTTTGGCAAGTTTGTCATCCCGTTTCCTCGGTTGAAAAGGACGAAGTAAATCAACGGGATTCCAAGCATTCCATCCTTTGCGGAGGTATACCAAAACTGCTGGATAACCGAGATTTGCTGCGGCATTTGCAGAGTGGGCAACTTGAACTAAGCTCGCTACATTGGGTTGCGGCAAGACATTTCTGGTAAAAAATACATAATATTTAGACATGGGAATTAAGAATTTGTAATTGGGAATTTTTCCTATTGAATGTTGACTGTTAACTGCCAACTGACTAATGACTAAGGACTACTGACTAATGACTACTGCCAACTGCTTTCCTGTCAACTGCTTTCCTGTCAACTGCTTTCCTGTCAACTGACTACTTTTTAAGAGCTTGACGCTTAATAGTATTTTCTATAAATTCTAAAGTAGTGAAAATATTAGCAGCCGAGTGAAAGGATTCTCTGATTAACTCGTCTCTTTCTTCGGGAGAGTCTACCATTTCATCTACTAGCAGTTTGAGGTAAGCTATCATGGGAGTCAGGCGAGTGCGAATTTCGTAAGAACCTCTAATTAGAGCTTCATCGCGAGCGGTTTCTTCGGCAAATTGCACTGAATACAAGCGAGTGTAGTAACCTCCTTTTGCTAGCAATTCTTCGTGGGAGCCAATTTCTACTACTTGTCCGCGATCGATCACGGCGATTTTGTGGGCTTTTTGGACTGTGGAGAGGCGGTGGGCGATTACCAACGTTGTGCGATCGCAGCTCAATTTCTCGATCGCCGCTTGCACGTACCTTTCCGAAACCGTATCCAGCGAACTCGTTGCCTCATCCAAAATTAAGATTTCCGGGTTTTGCAGCAAGGCTCTAGCAATTGAAATTCTCTGACGCTGCCCTCCCGATAATATCACCCCCCGATCGCCAATTTGAGTATCCAACCCCTCCGGCAACAGTTGGATAAACTCGTAAGCATTCGCTCCCTTCGCCGCTTCCACAATTTCTTCCTCAGTCGCTTCGGGCCTAGCGTAAGCAATATTTTCGCGCACAGAAGCATTAAACAAAAACGTATCTTGGCTAACAATACCCATCGCTTGTCTGAGACTTTTCAGCTCAAATTCGCGCAAATCCCTACCATCGATCGAGATATGACCTTCAGTAGGATCGTAAAATCTCGGCAGTAAATCTGCCAAAGTTGACTTGCCAGAACCCGACGCTCCTACCAAAGCCAAAGTAGTTCCATGAGGTAGAAATAAATCAACTCCTTGAAGAACTAAATTTTTGTGATTGGGATAACTAAAAGATATTTTATTAAAATGAATTCCCGATCGCAAATGATTGTAAGGCACAGAACCGTTTAGCATAAACGGCTTGTCATCACAGCTCAAAAACTCATTAACTACCTCTACACTAGCCGAGGTATTAGCAAATTGACTCCGCCCGCTATTCAACTGAGAAATGAAAGGAATTAACCTAAAAAGTACCAATAAATATGTCAACAAAACTGTAGAAATCGACTCTACTTCATTCGCAAATATTGTGCGTCCTATAAATACAATCAAAATAATAACTATCAAATTAACAACTTCGTTAATTGGAGCGATCGCCGCATAATTGACCTGAGCCTGAAAATCCGCTTGTTCTCGCCTGTGAATTAAATGCTTGATCCGCTCATACTCCCTTTCCTCGTTCCCGGTTGACTTGACCAGCCGAATCCCAGTCATGGTTTCGAGGACTCTAACCGAATAATCTTTCGACATTTCAGAAAGCAGGTGTCCAAAATGCTTGGAACGGTTAATAATATATTGATTTGTCCAAGCAACTAACGCCAGCAAAACTGTAGATGTCACCGTCAATTTCCACGATATAGAAAGCAGCAAACCAACAAACACCAAAACCGTGATTGAGGTAGTAAACATTCCGATCGCCGTGCCCACTGCACTAGCAGTCCGGCCAATCTCTCCGCCCAATCTATTAATTAAATCCCCGACTTTAGTTTTAGAATAAAAATCTAAATCTACTTCTAACAACAAGCGCAAACCTGCTTCTCGCAAATCAAAAGTCAGAGATCGCGTCAGAGAAGTAGCTACTAAAGTATTAATATAACTCGCAACATTTTTCAAAATAATTGCCAGAACAATCGTCACTGTTATCAACATTAAACGCTGATTTGGGAGCATTCCCTCAAAGGGATACATCAAAGTTTTAATTACAGGTGGAGCGCCGCGCAGCTCGATAGCTTCGTCTAAAAAACTTAAAAGCACTGGTACAATCAGAGTAGTGCTGATACCGTTGAATAAAGCCCCGGAAAAGCCCAGCATCACAGTTAACAGAATCCTGCCGGGATATCGTCTGGCAAATTTTAGGAGTAGCTTATTGGCAGACATGAAGCATTCCCAGCTAAACAGTACGGCATCTCAAAATATTCTTTAATTACAACCAGTGTTTCCTCCTCCATTCAGTCGTTTGAAAGTTAGCTCTATATACCTGAAATTATATCTGAAAGTATCGGTGCCATTGCTTGAATGCTATATTTTTTCACGCATCTTTCCCGAGCTTTCATTCCTTGCAAATTTGCGGCTGTCAAATTTTGAAATATCCATTGAATTTTTTGGGAAATTTGAGCCGGAGAACTCGGCTCGACTAAATAACCGGTTCCCCCTAAAATTGCTGGAATATCTCCCACTCGCGTAGACAAAACAGGCTTAGCCATTGCCATGCCATCTGTCAGCTTGAGCGGAAACTGAGCCACGGCTGTGAGAGTTTCTCGCTGAGGAACAATGACAACATGAGCCGCCGCGACGACGGACGGCATCGTCTCGACTGGAAACCTGGGCAGTCTAACAATCCAACGCCCCCATTGTTTCACAAGTTTATCATCATAATCATCATAAGGACTCCCACCGACGATCGCTAATTTTAAATCGGGCTCGTTTAACTGTTCGAGGGCCATCAAAACATCCTCAACACCTTTATGAGGTCGCGGTGCCCCGGGAAACATCAGAACCCTATACCCCGACAAGCCGTAACGCTGCCTGCTCAATTCAGGATTGTATTTAGCGGGGTCGAACATTTCAGTATCTTTGCCGTTAGGCAAATATATACCACCAAAACGCTGTTTTAAAAACTCAGTATGAACGGTGACTGCATCAGCGCGGGAAACTAAACTTTCCATCCACTTGACATATAGCGGATGATCTGGTTCTCTCAATTGACCGTTTTGTTGGAAAATATCTCGATAAAGTTGTTTGAAAGAGGGACGGTATTTCCATTCATCTCCACCGAACCAGCTAAGTTCCCAGTCATCTATATCTAAAATGACAGGGCGGCGAGTATCCAGTATTTTTAGCAGCGATAAACCAAAGCTTGTAGGTTTAGGTTTGACTGCATAAATAATATCTCCATCTATTTTTTTTAAATTTTTTTGAGCATCCATCAAAAACCCCGGATATTTTTTACCCGGTATCGCACATACCGGGATGCCTCGCGGAGGAATAGCATACAATTCCTTGCCAAACTGAAATCCGATAACTTCTACCTCGCAGTTAAGCTCTATCAGGACTTGAGCTAAGAGAAAAGCACGAATTGCACCTGCTCCTGACAAATCGCTCACCACTAATGAAACTTTCACTTGGTAATTTTTTTTTAAGTTGCTTTATTTTCTTACTTAACCGAGCTTTTGTCAAGGGTAGCAAAGCAAACAATATTTTTTTGAGGCAAACTTTCGGATCTTTTAAGGCTAAAGCATCTTTGATTTCTTGTCTAAAATTGGTTGCTCCTGATGCTGTTGGCAAATAAAGCTGCGGATGAATTAAGGAAAGCTGAAAAATGTTAGTTCGAGCGGCATCTTTTTGCAAGACTGGATTCGTTGTTAAATATGCCCCTTGACAAAAATAAGGAATGAGAATTAAATAACTTACACTCTTGAAAGTGGGGTGGGCTCTCGTAGCCCGCCCTTTTTGGACGGGCGGGACGCCCATCCCACCATCACAATTAAAATTGTAAGTTATTTAATTCGCGATCCTAAGTATATTCTGGTCGTAGTACGATTTAAGTCGATCGTTTTGCCATATCAGTCCTGAAGGCAAAAACCCGGGTTTTTCACGTAATTTGGTCGTATACGCTCAAACGCGACAAGGAGAAACCGGGTTTTTTGGGGAACCGTGCATAAGTCCTGCATATTTTATTTCTCACGCAGTCAATTGCCAGATATCCTTGCTATTGGAATAGTTTCGCTCAATAGTCGGGCAACTGTTCATTTCCGCGATTTTTTCTTCTTTGAAATTGTACTGTGGCAGAGAATAAAATAACTGCGATCTGGTTCACTAAAGACTCTACAAATATCTGGACACACTCAAAGAGCAAGTGTTTGGCAACTTCTCAGGAAGAAATTAAATCAAATTGTTTTTCATATCATGTCCGATAGAGTGACCGCGATTAAAAGGGCGGGTTTTTGAGATTGGAGATTGTTGGCAGATATTTTTCGCGAGGGGAACCCCTACCGTATTAGGGGTAATCGACCGGACATAATATCATATCGTTTCCGGCTGCACTGGTAAGCGAGGACACGGCGCCGTTCCGTGTCCCTACAATCGATCGATTGTAGGGACACGGCATTGCACTCGCGGTGTCCTCCGTTTATATCATTCCGATGAAGAGCGGAATTGATATCAATGGGCAAAGCCTGGTTTAAATCTAATGCTAAAAAGTTAACATTAGACTTATAGCCTTTTTGGGTAAACCCAATTACCATCAATTTAAAAATATCCTCAACAACTAATTATTTGAATGTTTACAGCCTAGTCCCCGTGCCACAACCAGATAAATTACTCGCTTTTGCTGCACGAATTACCAGATAATATGAATAATTTTTCTAGCTGATTATTGGGATGTTTTTTGCAAGTACAAGACTTACGCACAGACTCTATTTGTAGGTGCGGACTAACCTTGCCAGTACAGATAGTATCAAAAATGATTCCTTGCGTAAGTCCTAAAGTATTGATATAGTTCTTCCGTATAATGTTGCACAATAGCTAGAATAATTATATTTCATTTGTTGTGAATGATATTTTTTAAATCAACCGCAGAGGGCGCAGAGGCCACAGAGAGAAAGAAACAAAGAGATAGAGATGTTCAGTAATTTGCAGCGGTTGTTATAATATTGAAATCTTGAGGAGGTTACTCAAGTTTATTTTAAACGCCAGGGATTGTTAAGTTGATTTGGTAAAAATATTTTAGCCATGCGATCGACTATTCTAGTAAAGAGCGATCGCGTCACGTTCTTCGCGTACTGAGGGCGGTAAGGATAAGTGCAGTGCATTACTTTAATCGGTTTGTCGATCGCATAAACATCTTTCCACTTATCCAAGTAGTTGTAAACAGCGGACAAAGTTTTCATTTTCGGTTTGACAGATTCAACCGCAGCGGCAAAAGCACCTTGATCCTTTAATAGTAGCACATTTTGATTGGCAACTACTATCTCAAAATATTTCAAGAAATTGTGGAACAATTCGTAATTTTTACTGCTTTTCGTAAAAGCGATAAATCCGCCATTGTATTGAATGCTATTTTCGTTCAACGGCAATCCGACAGACTGCAAAGTTGACAGAATATCCTGCTTGACTCTTAATAAATTTGCAGCTTTAGCAATTGCAGGCTGCACGTCTTCTGTCACCAGTAAGTCTACTTCATCAAGAAAATCAAAAACTTCATCAATTGGCGACAGCAAACAAATATCGCAATCCATATAAATAGTCTTGTCAAACATAGATTCCCCGTACAAAGCCAGCTTAGCTTGCCGCGACGCTAAAACAGAATTTTCATTAGAGGGTGCAGGTTTCAATATGACATTTCCAAACACCTGAAGTAAGGGATATAAAATTAGAGGTACTCTATCTATTAAAATAATAATTGGTTCCCGGTGAAATTTCCTGACCGAGGCCAGAAAATGAACGCAATCTTGGAAAGAGTAAAGACCTGTTAAAATAGTAATAAATCCCTTAATTGCTAATTTATTTGAAATCATTAATTTACTTATTTATAAATTTATTGAGTTATTTGAAGAAGGGTTTAGAAATAAACATCACACGGGTAAAAAATTTTTTTTTACTTCTCTTAATAGCATCAAGTACGCTCTAATTTTGTCAGCGTACTGCCGCAAATTGGGCGTATTTTCTCAAGTTAATGGTAAGGTGCGGAAGGCGCACCCTACATACTAAGAGTTGTGGCGTTTTTGATGCCACTGCCAAGCATGGGAGATAATGTTCTTGATGTCGGGATACTCTGGAGACCAACCCAAGGTTTTGATGGCTTTCTCGCTGCTGCCAACCAAAGCAGGCGGGTCTCCCGGACGCCGATCGCACTCAACAGCCTTAATCTCTTTTCCCGTCACTTGGCGAGCCGTTTCTATCACTTCTTTCACCGAAAACCCGCCGCCGTTGCCCAAATTAAAGAAATCTGATTTGCCACCATTTAGCAAATATTCTAATCCCAAAATGTGAGCCGACGCCAAATCGTTAACGTGAATGTAATCCCGAATGCAAGTACCGTCAGGAGTATCGTAATCCGTGCCAAAAATTGCGATCGAATCTCGTTTCCCCAAAGCAGCAAACAACACCAGCGGAATCAAGTGAGTTTCGGGATTGTGATCCTCTCCTAACAACCCGTTAGGCTCAGCACCAGCCGCGTTAAAATAGCGGAAACAAACAGACTTCAAATTGTACGCAGCGTCAAAATCCGACAAAATCCGTTCTACCATTAACTTAGTAGCACCGTAGGGATTGATCGGGTTTTGCGGGTGGTCTTCTGTAAGCGGAATTTTCTGCGGTACGCCGTAAGTCGCGCAAGTAGAAGAAAACACAAATTTCTTCACCCCAGCAGCGAGCATTGCTTCCAAAAGGGTAATAGTGCCGATGACATTGTTGCGGTAATATTTAGCTGGGTCGGTAACAGATTCGCCCACGTAAGCGTATGCAGAAAAGTGCATTACCGCATCAATTTTGTGCGTAGCGAACAAGTTGTCGAGAAGAGTGCGATCGTTCGTATCGCCAACTACCAAATCCACCTGCAAAACCTGCTCTACTAGATCTCGGTGGCCGTAAACTAAATTATCCAAAATCACCACACCGTAACCCGCGTTTTTCAGTGCTAATACCGCGTGAGAGCCAATATATCCAGCTCCGCCCGTCACCAAAATAGTTGGTTTTTCTGCACTCATTTTATTAGGCCTTTTTTTTGTAACTGCAACTGTCGATTATCTGGTAAATTTACAAGTTCAATCGATAAACTTGATGCGACCAATTTGGAGATAATCAAAGATCCGATTGATTTGATGTCGCTCCTCCTCTGAAATTTTATCATCAGAGAGGATAGCCGAAGTCAAAACTAAATGTTCCCGGCGAGAGATTTTGCCAGACGCGACAATCCGATCGACCATTTGAAATATTGTTAAGTTCGATTTGTTTTGAGACGTTCGCATAAGTCATCGCGCTTTTATGTCAGAATAATCATAGCAGCTTGCAGTTCTTGACGAACTAGCTCAGTGTTTACACTCATTGATTGTAAGTAAATAATTACTGTTGAGAGGCAGTTTTCTATGCAGGTTTATCGGCTTCCCGTACTGTCCGACAACTACATTTTCTTGCTGCACGACCCCGATCGCGGCACAGCAGCCGTCATCGATCCAGCGCGATCGCAGCCAGTATTAGAGCAACTGCGATCGCTCGGAGCCGAATTAACCGCAATTTTCAACACGCACCACCACAGCGACCACATAGGCGGCAATCAGGAACTGATCGATCGTTTTCCTCAAATTAAAGTTTACGGCGGCGCCCAAGACCGAGGCAGAATCCCGGGACAACAAGTGTTTTTACAAGCGGGCGATCGAGTTTCTTTCGCCAACAGAACCGCCGAAATCTTCTTCGTACCCGGTCACACAAAAGCTCACATCGCCTACTATTTCCCCCCCAGCAACCCAGGCGAAACCGGCGAATTGTTCTGCGGCGACACCTTATTTGCAGGAGGCTGCGGCAGGCTGAAAGAAGGCACTCCCGCCCAAATGTTAGCCTCTCTGGGGCAACTGCGAAACTTGCCAGACAATACCAGAGTTTGGTGCGCCCACGAATACACGCTGAACAACCTGCAATTTGCCTTGAGTGTGGATGGCGACAATCCCGATTTACAGCACCGCTTCGCCGAAGTCAAGGAAGCCCGCAGCCGATCGCAACCTACAATACCATCATCGATCGGCCTGGAAAAAAGCACAAACCCATTTTTGCGCTGGGATTTTCCCAACCTCCAATCAGCAGCCAACACCCGCGATCCAGTGCAAACCTTCGCTCGATTGCGCGGCATGAAAGACCGATTTTGAGCATTACCAACAATAAAGATCGCTAGATCGAGCCATAATTGATTGGGGCGGAGCTTTCGCAGGGTTTCGGTATTGATAGAAAGCGCATCACTTGAGTTGAACTATCTTCAGTATGGTAGTTTTTCCCTACTCGATCGCATTTGCAACAGCCAGAAAATTGCCCGCAGCCTGTGCTGAATCTCGCAACTTGTTAAGAGGTGGGATTCTCATATAAAATAAATAGTCTAGAGCTTGATACTCCAGCAGGACGATCGACATCCCTCTGAGGTTTGAATTGTCACCCGGATTAAATCAAAAGTTCCTTTGAATTATTTCTCTATTCATTGACGATCGCGATTGGCTTGACCAAAAGTAAAACGAGCCTTGTTAGAAATTGATGAAAAACCTAGGCAATACTGAACCCCAACCGAAAATTGACCCCTCTGTTTCAACCGATTCTCACAAAGCGCTCTATCCGGGCGCGGCTTTGCCAATAACAGATGTAGGAATGGTTCTGCAATTGGCAGATGGTAGGATTCAGGGGTGCAATTTTCACGCCGAGGATCTGTTGGGGATGACAGCAGAACAGATGCACGGCTGCACTTCAATCAACAGTCGGTGGCATACTGTGCGTGAAGATGGCTCGGATTTTCCCGGCGAGACACATCCGGCGATGGTGGCGCTGCAAACGGGCCAACCATGTTTAAATGTCATCATGGGCTTCGATCGGCCACAGGGAGAAGTGATTTGGTTGACGCTCAATTCTCAACCTTTATTTCAGGCAGATCGATCGACTCCCTATGCGGTAGTAACAACCTTCACTCCTATCGCTCAACAAAAGCCCGAACCAGTTTGTAACGCGCCCGCGCCACAACTCTCAGACACCCTCGAAAGTATTTCGGACGGGTTTTTTGCTTTGGATCGAGACTGGCGATTTACCTACCTCAATTCGCAAGCGGCGCGGTGGCTGAATCGATCCTCAAAAGATTTGATCGGCCGCAGGATTTGGGAAGAGTTTCCCGAATCAGTGGGCAGTTTGTTTGAACAGGAATATCGCCACGCCGCCACCTTCCAAGTTACAGTTAGTTTTGAATCTTTTTATCCGCCGCTCAATGCTTGGTATGCGGTACGAGCCTATCCGATCGCATCGGGACTTGCCGTTTATTTTCAAGATGTGACCGAGGAGAAAGCGGCTCGGGCTGCTTTTATTAAACAAGCGCAAACTGTGCAGCAACAACTCGCAGAAATCGAGGCGATTTATGCTAGCGCGCCAATCGGACTTTGCTTTATCGATACCGAGTTGCGGTTTGTCCGCATCAACGATTGCCTAGCAGAAATTAACGGAGTTCCAGCCGCCGCCCATATCGGCAAAACATGGCGCGAAATCTTGCCAGAAATGGCAGATGATTTAGAGCCGCTTTACCGACAAGTTATTGAAACTAAAGTTCCACTCCAACAGCTTGAAGTTCGCAGGACGAACTCAGCACAGCCAGAACAAGAACAGGATTGGCTGTTGAGTCTCTATCCGCTCAGGGCCCAGGACGATCGCGTCCTGGGCGTGAATGTGACGGTGCATGAAATTACCGAACGGAAAGCTACCAAAAAAGAAATTCAACGGCTCAACCAAGAACTAGAGCGACGAGTTAATGAACTGCAATCGATACTTGATGCTGTACCTGTGGGTATTACGATCGCCGACGACCCACAATGTCAAGTAATTCGCGCTAATCGGTTTGCCCAATCAATGTTGAAAGTGCTGCCCGATACCAATGTTTCTGGAACCGGAGAGCAAGCCGCAGCCCTGCCGTTTAGACGACTCCGCAACGGACAGCAAATTCCGGGAGAACAACTCCCCATGCAACTAGCCGTGGCTTCCGGCGTCGCAGTGCGAGATGTCGAAATTCAAATGGTGCGATCGGACGGGGCCCTGTTTGATTGGTTGGTGAATGCGGTGCCGTTATTTGACGAACAAGGCGCAGTTCGCGGCTGTGTGGCGGCGTTTATGGATATTAGCGAGCGCAAACAAGCTCTTGCTGCTTTGCGCCGTTCCGAGGAACGCTACCGCACTTTGTTTGAGTCGCTAGACGAAGGTTTTTGCGTCATCGAAATGCTGTTTGACGCCAACGAAAAGCCGATCGATTACCGCTTTTTGGAAGTCAATCCGGCCTTTGTCAAACAAAGCGGACTCGAACAAGCTGTGGGTAAAACGGCGCGACAACTGCTTCCGGATATCGAAGATTATTGGTTTGAGATTTACGGGAAAGTCGTGCTGACAGGGGAACCCGTGCGCTTCGAGCAGGGTTCGGAAGTTATGAACCGCTGGTTTGAGGTTTCGGCGTTCCGCACTCCTGAGCCGCACAGCCGAAAAGTCGCCATACTTTTCAAAGAAATCAGCGATCGCAAACAGTCGGAAAATCTTTTGCGGCAACAGGAAGAGCAACTGCGGCTGTTCGTAAAACATTCGCCTGCAGGGGTGGCGATGTTTGACCGCCAGATGCGGTATATGCTGGTGAGCGACCGCTGGCTGGCAAGTTACGGACTCGGCACTCAAAACATTGTAGGCCGATCGCACTACGACATCTTTCCCAATTTGCCCGATCGCTTGAAACAAATCCACCAGCGCTGTCTGGCGGGAGAAGTCGAAATCTGCCAAGAAGATCGGTTTCCCCGCCCTGATGGCTTAATCGACTGGGTGCGCTGGGAAATTCACCCTTGGCGAACCAACACCAATGAGATTGGCGGCATCATGATGTTTTGCGAAATCATCACCGAGCGCAAAAACGCTCAACTCGCGCTGCAAGCGGCCAACCAACAAGTCAGCAATATTATAGAAAGTATTACCGATGCCTTTATGGCGCTCGATTCACAATGGCGCTATACCTACGTTAATGCCACAGCAGAAAAACTGCTTTCTCGATCGAGAAACGACTTGTTAGGTCGATCGATCTGGGAGCTATTCCCCGCCGAGGGAGAATCGAATTCGAGGGTATATCAAGAATTTCATCGAGTCGTTAACGAGCAAGTTTCTGTCAAATTTGAAGAGTTTTCCCCCTCGCTCCAGATATATATAGAAGTGAGCGCCTATCCTGCAGCCGAAGGACTTACGGCTTATTGGAGCGATATTAGCGATCGCAAACGCACTGAAGAAGAACTGCGGCAAAAGAATGCGATTTTGAATCTGATTAACGAGTCAGCGCCCACGCCAATTTTTGTCAAAGATCGAGAAGGACGGATTATTTATGCAAATCCAGCCACGCTGGACGTACTGGGCAAACCTGCTGCTGAAGTAATTGGCCGGCGCGATCGCGATTTATACCCAATAGCAGAACTTGGAGCCACAGTCACCGAAAACGATCGGCGCATTATGGAATCCGGACAAACAGAAGTCGTCGAAGAATCTCCCGATGGCATTCGGACATTTGTGGCAATGAAAGCTCCCTACCGCAATCAGGCGGGAGAAGTCATCGGTCTGATTGGCATCTCCAGCGACATCACAAATCGCAAACGAGCAGAAGTCGCGCGGGAAGAACAAACTAAGTTACTGCAAGTAATTATTGACAGCATTGGTGACGGTTTGATTTTGGCCAACCAACAAGGGGAGTTTGTGCTGTTTAACAGAGCCGCCGTGCGGATATTCGGTCAGCTATCGAATCAAAAATCTTGTGAGGAATGGTCGATCGCTTACGGGCTATTTTTGGCAGACAAAAACACTCTCTTCCCCGACGCTGAACTACCTCTAGCCAGAGCAATCAAAGGTGAATATGTCAATGATGTAGAGGTATTTGTCCGCCGCGAAGATTCCGCAGAACGCTGGATCAGTATCAGCGGTTATCCAGTAGTTGATGCTAGCAGCCAAATCAAAGGCGGAGTGATTGTCTGTCGGGATATCACAGAACGCAAACAAGCAGAAGCAGCGTTGCAAGAAAGCGAAGAACGATTCCGCAATATGGCTAACAACACTCCTTTTATGGTATGGGTAACAAACTCCACAGGCTACTGTAGTTTCCTGAGCCAAACCTGGTATGACTTCACAGGTCAAACTGAGGAAATAGGTTTGGGATTGGGTTGGGTAAACGCGCTGCATCCAGAAGACCGAGAATACGCCAAGAACGCATTTTTGACCGCCAACGAACGCCAGGAACCTTTCCGCGTAGAATATCGCATCAGGCGTAAGGATGGCGGATATTCTTGGGCGATCGATGCGGCTGCTCCCAGATTTTCCAAAAGCGGACAATTTGAGGGTTATATCGGTTCTGTTATCGACATTACAGAGCGCAAACAAGTGGAAACCGAGCGCGATCTGGTTCTGCAATTAGAACAAACTGCCCGCGCAGAAGCCGAGCGAGCTAACCGCATTAAAGACGAATTTCTGGCGGTGCTTTCTCACGAGTTGCGATCGCCCCTGAATCCGATTTTAGGCTGGTCGCAACTGCTCGTCGGCGGCAAGCTGAACGCGAATCAAAGTGCCAAGGCTTTTGAGACGATCGAGCGCAACGCGAGACTGCAATCTCAATTAATCGAAGACTTGCTTGACGTGTCTCGGATTCTGCAAGGAAAACTCAGATTGAATGTTGCTCCGGTGAATCTGGCAAACATTATTCCATCTGCGGTGGAAACGGTGCAATTAGCAGCCGAAGCTAAAAAAATTCAAATCCAAACAGTCTTAAATCCCGATGTGGGGAAAGTTGTAGGCGATACAAGTCGCTTGCAGCAAATTGTGTGGAATTTGTTATCAAACGCGGTAAAATTCACTCCCGAAGGCGGTCGAATTGAAGTTAGATTAGCGCAAATCAAACACCAAGCTCAAATTCAAGTCATAGACACTGGTAAAGGTATTATTCCCGATTTCTTGCCTTATGTTTTCGACCATTTCCGGCAAGAAGATGGCGCTACAACTCGCAAATTTGGCGGCTTGGGATTGGGATTGGCGATCGTCCGCCAACTGATCGAACTTCACGGCGGAACGGTGTTGGCAGAAAGCGCAGGAGTTGGTCGAGGAGCGACGTTTACGGTGAGATTACCGCTATTAAATGATGATTCTAGAAGGCAGGAGGAGGAAGCTGTCAATGGGGCTGCTAGTCCCGCTCTCTCATCCTTGCCGCTAGCTGGATTGAGGATTTTGGTGGTAGATGATGAACTCGACTCGCGAGATTTTGTCGCTTTCGTGCTTGAGGAAGCGGGTGCAGAGGTGATTTCCCTGTCATCTGGTGCTGAGGCACTACAGTCGATCGAACAAACTGCACCGGATTTGCTCGTCAGCGATATCGGAATGCCCCAGATGGACGGGTATATGTTGATAAATCGCATCCGCACTCAGCTTGCGCCTGAGTATCGGCAGTTGTTGGCGATCGCCTTAACGGCCTATGCTGGAGAAGCAAACGAGCGCCAAGTTTTGCAAGCAGGATTTGACAAACACTTAGCCAAGCCGATCGATCCGACCCAGTTAGTTGCTACTGTAGCGCGATCGCTCGTCGCCCAGCGCCTGAAAAATAAAGCCTGAGTTCTCGGTAAGACATTGTACTGTAGTTGATTTGGCTCATTACAGCACCCCCGTTTGGCGTAATTTCAAACTGAATTTGCCTATTAAACGGAACTTACCCCGCACATAAGATTCATTTCTTCTGAAACCATTACAGGGCAAGACTTTCCTGGAGCGGGAAAATCAAGTACATGACTACAACTTTTTACAACCCTTATGTGGAGCGGGTTTGAGTTAATTTTATGATACAGCAATACTTTGGTTATAAATATTAAGAAAATCTTAAATACATGGCTACAAAATTGGAACTGCCAAATGGCTAAAACGAATACAGCTCAAAGAATACAGCCACCGAAACTACCCCCAGCAGGGGTAAGTTCCGATTAAAAATATTATCCCTGTTTCTTCCGTCGAACCTCGAATCTCGAACCTCTAATCTCAACATCCATCCGTTAAATCCGTTACATCCGTTACATCCGCTACAAAATCCGTTGCCGAACTTCCTTGCGATCGCCCCTCAAACTTAGCTATTATAAAAAGTTGCAGTTAAAACCCCACAACCAACGATCATGGCCAAGCGCGTCCAATTAGTTTTAAATAAAGATGTCAGCAAACTCGGCAAGGCTGGCGACGTAGTAGAAGTAGCCCCAGGCTACGCCCGCAACTACCTAGTACCCCAAGGAATGGGATTTAGAGCCACTCCGGGCATTCTCAAGCAAGCAGAGCGCCGCCGTGAAGAAGAAAGACTGCGCCAGCTAGAGCTCAAGCAGCAAGCTGAAGTCCGCAAAACCGCCCTGGAATCAGCCGGGCCTTTCATCATCTCCAAGCAAGTTGGCGAAGGAGACGCGATTTTTGGTACTGTCACCAACCAAGAAGTAGCAGAACTGATTTTCAACTCTACCAGTCAAGAAGTTGATCGGCGCGGCATCACCCTACCCGAAATTCGCCAAACTGGTACATACAAAGCTGAAATCAAACTTCACGCCGAAGTTACCGCCGAAGTTGATATTCAAGTTGTTCCAATGTAATTAACAGTCATCAGTCATCAGTCATTAGTTGTGCGGACTAATAACTAATAGACATCTCCAGAAAAGCAAGTTTTGAACAGGCAAGATGCCTGTTCCACAATAATTATTGGAGATGTCTAATGACTAACGACTAATAACTAATGACTATTGAGTGAGGACTATTGACAAATGAGCGATTTGATGCCGACAAATATAGAGGCAGAAGAAGCAATTTTGGGCGGGATTTTAATTGACCCCGAAGCTATTTCCCGAATTGCCGAACTGCTGCGACCGGAGTTTTTTGCCATCACCGCTCATCAAGTCATTTATCGATCGGCATTAGCGCTATTTTTACAGGGTCAACCTACCGATTTAATGACGGTAACAACTGCGCTAACTGACCGCAACCAGTTAGAGCAAGTAGGAGGACTAACTAAATTAGCACAATTAGTCGATCGCACAGTTTCCGCAGTCAACATCGACCAATATGCAGTTTTAGTTGAAGACAAATATCAGCGCCGCAAATTAATCGAAGCTGGCAACAACATAGTACAATTAGGTTACGAGACAGCAGTACCGCTAGAAACAGTCTTAGACCGCGCCGAACAAGAAATTTTTAGCATCACTCAAGAACGCCCGCAACAGGATTTAGTGTCGATCGGCGAAACATTAAACCAAACATTTCAAGACTTAGAAAATCGCAATGAAGGGCTCACACTTCCCGGTATTCCCTGCGGTTTTTACGACTTAGATGCTATGACAGGAGGCTTTCAGCGATCGGATTTAATCATCGTTGCAGCTAGGCCGGCGATGGGAAAGTGCCAAGCAGCCTCTACCTTAATAGTACAAAGTGATGGAACTGTTTCTAGTATAGAACAAATCTATCAAAAACGTCAAGCTGAATTACTAACATTAGGAGAAGATTGGCAATTTCACCTAACTAGACCATCAGCTTTTATAGATGATGGAATTAAGCCGGTATTTCGGGTAACAACCAGACTGGGACGCTTTATAGAAACTACAATTACGCATCCCTTTTTAACAATTAAGGGCTGGCGGCAGTTGAGGGAAATACAAGTAGGCGATAAAATTGCTGTTCCCCGCAGGATGAATCTTTTTGGTAAAGAAACCATCCGAGACTGTGAAGTTAAATTATTGGCTTATCTAATTGGCGATGGGTGTTTGACACGCAGCGCGCCGAAGTTCACAAATGGAAATACTGCTATACTACAAGATTTTGCTGAAGCTGCTACTAGCTTCGGAGGTCTTAAGCTGCGATTCAGCGAGCAAGGGAAGCGCACACCAGAATATTATGTCATGGGCGATCGAGAAGGTTACATAGATGCTATTAATACAAAGCATAAAAACCCGCTGAGACTCTGGTTAGAAGAATTAGGTCTGATGGGAAAAAATGCTCACAAGAAAACTGTACCAGAAATAGTTTTTAAATTGCAGCGATCGCAAGTTGCCCTTTTTCTCAACCGCCTCTTTTCAACAGACGGCTGGGCAACCCTACTTACCAGCGGTCAATCTCAACTAGGCTACTGTTCTGTCAGCGAAGGACTAGCCAGACAAGTACAGCATCTACTGCTGAGATTTGGCATCATTGCCGCCCTCAAAAAGCGTTCTGTCAAATACAAAAATACTCGCAGACCAGCTTGGCAAATCGATATTACTGACGCAAAATCAATCAAAACATTCATATCAGAAATTGGCATTTTTGGCAAAGAGGTAGCATTATTCAAAGTAAAAGAAGCGTTAGAAAATAAAGAATACCAAACCAGCCGCGATTTAATTCCTGTCGAGGCGTGGGAATACCTAGCCTTAGCAAAAGGCAACGAATCTTGGGCATCCTTAGCAAAACGCGCAGGCATCAAAGGTCATTCAAATATCCACGTTGGTAAACGTGCGCTGTCCAGAGAAAGATTTTTAGTTTTAGCAACGGCTTTAGATAATTTATGGCTGAAACAACTGGCAGATAGCGAGGTTTACTGGGATGAAATAGTTTCTATCGAACCGATGGGAAACAAGCAAGTTTACGACTTAACTATCCCGGAGACACACAATTTTGTGGCTAACGATATCTGCGTTCACAATACAGCTTTCTGTACGAACATCGCCCACCACATCGCCGCCGGACAGCAGAAATTGCCGGTTGCCGTTTTCAGCTTAGAAATGTCGAAAGAACAGCTAGTGCAGCGCATCCTGTCCAGCGAAGCCAAAATAGAAAGTAACCGATTGCGATCGGGTAGAATCAGTCAAAACGAATGGGAACCAATCAGTACAGCCATTGGCAATTTATCAGAACTGCCGCTGTTTATTGACGATACTCCCAATATTACCGTCACAGAAATACGATCGAAAGTCCGCCGCCTCCAAGCAGAACAAGGCGGAACCCTAGGATTAGTCTTGCTAGATTACCTGCAATTAATGGAAGGTACCAGCGACAACCGCGTGCAAGAACTATCTCGAATTACCAGAAGTCTTAAAGGTTTAGCCCGCGAACTCAACGTGCCGATTATTGCCTTATCTCAGTTGAGTCGGGGTGTGGAAGCGAGGACTAACAAGCGGCCGATGATGTCTGATTTACGTGAAAGCGGATCGATCGAGCAGGACGCGGATTTAGTAATTATGCTCTACCGCGATGAATATTACAACCCTGATTCGCCAGATCGCGGAATTGCAGAAGTAATTATTACCAAACACAGAAACGGCCCCACAGGAATCATCAAACTATTATTTGACGCCCAATTTACCTGCTTCCGCAATCTAGCATCTCCGAAGCGATCGTAAATCAACTCTGGTGGGGGTAACAACCGGCCCCAAACCCAGATGGAGTAAAGATTTAGACCACTTATGCTAAAAAAAGATAGGCAGCCAATTGTTACACGCTTGTCTATCCAAAAACATAATGTTACCAAAATTCTATTAGACCCACTTACAAAAACAACTGATGCACACTAAGTTTGTTCTGCGAACAATCTTACTGAATCTGCTATATTCCGAGAAACGGGTGAGGGGAGGATAACTGTATTCATCGCGGTGGCAAAGCACCAGCTTGCTTGGGCAATGGTCAGACAATTTTTAGTATTTTTGGTTCGGATGAGTGGTATGAATACTCTTCCACAAGCTTTAAGATTGATGCTTAACCAACTTGAAAATATCGGTGAGTTGCTTTTCGGTTGTTCTAACCGAGACAAACCAGTTAAATTCTTCACGTAGCATCAACAAATAGCCCAATCAGCTTAGTTGATTGTTTCTACAATTAATCCAGCCTGCTTATTCAGGGGGGCTAGGAGAACTCGAATTAGGAGAACTCGAATTAGGGTAAATGCGAGTAAATTTTCCAGCATTCTCGCGCAATTTCCCAGTCTTCCTGCGTGTGAATTACCAAAACTCTCGCCGCTGAATCGACGGCCGCAATATCTTCATCAACTGGCGAGTGTTGATTCTTTTCCCCATCCAATTTCAAATCCATAAATCCAAAAGCTTCGCAAGCAGCCGCCCGCACAACAGCCGAATTTTCCCCCACTCCCGCCGTAAAAATCAAAGCATCCAATCCTCCCAAACTCGCCAGCATCGCCCCAATTCCGGCGCGCAAACGGTGGATGTAAATATCTAATGCAAGTTGAGCTCTCTGATTACTTTGTGCGATCGCCTCTCCAATCTGCCGCATATCGCTAGATACCCCAGAAATCCCTTTTAAACCAGAATTCCGATTGAGAATATTATCTAATTTTTCCGAAGTTAAATCCCCTCGCCTTAACAAATGAATTATAATCCCCGGATCGATCGCACCCGATCGACTTCCCATCATCAAACCATCCAAAGGAGTAAAACCCATCGTCGTGTCAACACTCCAGCCCCCGCGAATCGCCGCCAGAGAACACCCGTTGCCCAAATGACAGCTAATCAGCCGCAAATCTGCCAAATCACGGTTCAGAATTTGAGCCGCCCTGCAAGCACAATATTGATGGCTAATGCCGTGAAAACCGTAGCGGCGAATCCCATTTTCCAGCCATTCGTAGGGGCCGGGATAAACAAACGCAGCGGGCGGCAATTGCGCGTGAAAAGCTGTATCAAATACTGCTACTTGCGGCACATTTGGGAGGTTTTTTTCAAGGGCTTCGATGCCTTCGAGGTTGACGGGATTGTGGACGGGAGCAAACACAGATAAACGGGCGATCGCCTCTTTGACATCCGGTGAAATCAACGTACTTTGCTGATAGTCTTGTCCGCCATGTACGACGCGGTGGCCGACAATATCAATCTCCTTTAAACTATTAATAATTTGACTTTTACCCTGCCACAGAGTCTCCAGCATTCGAGAAATAGCGGCTTCCCGAGAGTCTGAGGTGAATTCTTCCTCAAGTTCAGTTCCCGAGGCAGTTTCGACATTCAACTCTGCCACACCTTCGCGGTGATTCCACTCAATTTGCGCTGACCACAGGGGTTGCGGCGGACGATCGGGCAAGACATCCTTTAACTCGTAAAGACAGCTCTTTTGACTGCTAGAACCCGCATTTAACACCAGTATTTTCATGCTTTATTATGTCCGGTTGATTCGTTCTTTCGATCGCTAGGCGATTGAAATCGCGTCTGGTCAAACTTTCCTCCCAGCAGAGGGGGACTAAGAAATCTTAAGATCCTGGGAAAAATATTAAGAAAAATGTCGAAAAATTAACTGTTAATGCAAAGTGTAGCTAACAGTTGCATTTTTTTGATATATCTTCTGTGCAGATTTTCATTTACTAAAGTTTAAGGAGCAGATCGATGTTTACACCAATTTTACTTGCCTCTGTAGCCAGAACCGTAGAGTGGAGCCCCTCGATCGGTTTGATTATGATTCTTTGCAATATTTTAGCTATTGCGATCGGCAAATCAACCATCCAAAATCCTCACACAGGCCCAGCCGCGCCCTCATCGAATTTGTTCGGCGGCTTGAGTTTGGGTGCACTTGTGGGAAGTCTCTGCTTCGGTCATCTTTTGGGAACGGGTACGATTTTAGGATTGTCTTACCTCGGTGCGATTTAGTTTCACACTGTAGGGTGCGCAGTACGCGCACCTTACCCGCAATTTCAAGTACCCGGTAAATTGCGGAGAGTTTCATCCATGTACGATCGATCGCCCAAAACCTCCAGCAGCGGCCCGCGCACATCAAACTTGACAATACTGACAGAAGCTGCTAAAGCACTAATGCGATCGCGGTAACGTCCCAAATCAATCCCCAACAGACTGCACAGAATAATCCGAATAGTGGCTTTGTGGGAGACAACCAACACATTACCGCTCTTGTATTTTTCCTCAATTTCTGCAATAACTAAGGAAGCTCTACTGGCAATTTGCACCGAAGTTTCGCCACCGTTTGGTGCATTCCAAGCAGGTTCAGTCAGCCAGTTAATATAATCTTCTGTATATTCTTGTTTGACAGATTCTAATGTTTTTCCTTCCCACTCACCGTACTTAATTTCCCTCAATCCGTCGCGGACTTGCATTTCAATTCCCACAGCATCGCACAAAGGTTTTGCAGTAGCAATCGTTCGTTTCATGGGACTCACATAAACAGCATTCCAAGGCAATGTCGCGTAAGTTGTGGCAAACTGTGCTGCCATTTGAGAACCTTCGGCTGTTAATTCTGGGTCGAGGTCGCCACAGAAACCGCCTGTTTTGCTGTAAGTCGTTTCACCGTGCCGCAGAAAGTAGATTTTTAAGCTCATGAGTTAATTGTGTGTGAATTTTACTATATTAGCAAAAGAGTTTAAAAAACTCCTTCAAATCATCGAGAGCAGGATTATCCCAATCCCAAATATCTTTTTTGTGTTCCATAACATAATCAAACCCAGACATACTGCATTTCCTTCCAGCTTGTTTCTCTTCCTGATTTGAGCAAGTATCATACCTGAGATAGATGCTCACCCAGAATTTATCAAAACCTTTTCGGTCGATTTGCTTTCCCTGGTTTTCTATGCAATTTTTCTAACTACCCAAACAATCAGCATGAGGTGATTCTCTAGCCTTGATTGCCTTTAAAAGCGTTTCCAGTTCGCCTTTACCTCCAAAATTTGTAAAGTAACAAGCCAATTTTGCCTTTGTTCCATTATCTCCACAAATATCTATAAATTGTTTAGTGTTTGACAAAGTTTCAGATTCAAACACATGTTGTATACATTTATTTACTCATTGTAACTGTTCAGGCTCTGAATAGTTATCAATATCAATAACAATCCCGATATTTTCTAGATCTATTTTTTGAATCTCGGCTTCTAAAGCTTTTAAAGTAGTGATTAACTTTCTTTGAATAAAAATTTATTTTAATGAAAGATATTTTTCGTGTCGGCACTTTTTCCTGGGGCTAAGCTAGCTTGATTTTGGGTTAATTGGCCTTGCAGTTTACTTTTTTAGTATGGCGTTTCTCCTTTATCAAAATATTAGCAATTCCCCAAGTGAACAAGCCTGCACCTAACCTCAGAAAGATAATTAACATGAAGGTAGCAAAGGCGCTCAAACTGCATGGTTCATTAATGTTTATTACTCCCGGTTTCTCCTCGATCCAGTAGGGGGCGCTAGCTGCTACTACTCCGGCTACACCGATTCCTGCACCTACTACGGCTATGGTAGTTTGCAGGTTGCGATCGATCTCTGTTTGTTCGATTTCTACTATTCCTCGGATGGAGGCGATCGCGCGATAGAATAATTTTTGATCCGCTTCTAAATATCTTAAATTCGCTTTAATTTGACGCTGGTATTTATTCGATAGGCTTGACATCTGTTTGAAAAAAAGTCGTTCGTATTCTGGAAGTTTTGCTAGCTCATTAATAGTTATAAACTGTAAGACATTTGAATGGTATCCAAAAGTTATATCATGTCCGGTTGTATCAGTTGCGTGTAGGGGCGGGTTTAGCCGACAATTGTTTCATCAAACAAACAACTTTTCGTCAAAACCCGCCCTTACCAAGCGTGACCGATGCTAACGGACATGATATTATTGGCCGATCGCACAAAAAGCAGCCCAATAAAAAGGCGAAACAAAGGGTACATATCAATCTCTACAGCACATGCAACGTCTCTAGCTACACGAACCTTCGGTTTACCTCATACGGCTGCAATGCTCTACCCAAGCTACGAATGATTAGATCGATCGATCACCCTAAGTACGGAAGAGTCGGGTAATTTACGTAAATCTACTGTAGGATCGCTCAGTTTCCAAGTAAATTGATACTGATAGAAAACCTATCCGAAGCGTAACAAATGAACCCAGCTACACGAACCTTCGGTGTAACTCATACGGCTGCAATGCTCTACCCAACCTACGAATGATGAGATCGATATATCACCCTAAGTACGGGAGAGCCGGGTAGTATACGTAAATCTACTCTATGATATCGCTCAGTTTCCGAGTAAATTGGTGGTGGGAGAAAACTTATCCTAAGCGTAACAAAATGAACGTAGCTCTTATAAAGTTTCCTTTAACAAAAATTACAAATCTTGTTAATGAAGACACAACAAGCCAGTACAACCTAGCAATGGAAAAACTGCTCGTTGTTGTGCAAGAACTCTCGTTAGCCCGCAGCCTCGAAGATGTCATGGCGATCGTGCGAGTTGCCGCACGCCAACTCACAGGCGCAGATGGTGCTACCTTTGTCTTGCGCGACAAAGATCAGTGTTTCTATGCCGACGAAGATGCCATCGCACCTCTGTGGAAAGGGCGGCGGTTTCCAATGAGTATATGCATCAGCGGTTGGACAATGTTAAACCGTCAGCCAACCGTTATCCCAGACATCTATGAGGACGCTCGTATTCCCTACGCCGCTTATCAGCCCACATTTGTCAAAAGTCTGGCAATGGTGCCAATTCGGACAATAGACCCAATTGGCGCGATCGGCAACTATTGGGCACAGCCGCATCAACCCACTGACCAAGAGGTGAAGCTACTCCAAGCACTGGCAGATACAACAGCCGTCGCGATCGAGAACGTGCAGGTGTATGCCGAACTGGAACAACGAGTGCGCGATCGCACCGCTGAGTTAGAAGCTGTCAACGTCAGACTGATGCAGGAAATTAGGGATCGGCAACAAGCAGAGGAACAGGTGCGGCAATTGTCGTTGACAGACGAGTTGACACAGTTGCACAATCGACGCGGTTTCTTTGTCCTGGCACAGCAGCAGTTAAAAGTAGTCCACCGCCAGAAAAGTTCGTGCTGTCTCCTGTTTGTCGATCTAGACGGTTTGAAACAACTTAACGATAATATGGGTCACGAGGTAGGCGATCTGGCAATTGCAGATGCGGCTGAGATTTTGAAACGAACCTGCCGCAGTTCAGACATCGTTGCTCGTTTGGGTGGAGATGAATTTGTCATTTTTGCGCTCAACTACTTAGAGAGTGCCGAAGAGCTTGTAGTTCGCTTGCAAGCCAACATCGATCGTTTCAACCAGGAGAGCAACCGCTGCTATCAACTGTCTATGAGTATTGGCATCCAGTGCTGTATTCCAGACGGTGAAACCTCGCTGGAGCAATTAATAGCCCTAGCCGATGAATTAATGTACGCTCAAAAGCGCACAAAGAAGCGCGCAAATCGTTAAGCGGATGTGTGAACTACCTACGCGCAAGCTTGCTGTGAGTGTAGGCTTCTAGTATTCCTAAGAATTACTAGAACTTCCTTGGAGGTACTATTAGTAGCAGAGTCAGCTACTACATACAGGATTCCTTTTAAAGAATGATTGCTACTTCGTCAGCATCATCAGCAATAGAAATTCTATCAATATTTATTGAACCGCGGGAACTAGCTATTAAAGATGACTGGAAACGTTTTTTTTCATTACCTACTTAATTCTACCTATTCAGACTAAACGCCCAAACCATAAAACAGATAGAAATTAGTAATAAACCACCTATTCTAATTCTTGGTGTATGGATAGTGCTGGTGTCAGATTTGATTGAGAAAGCAATGTAAACTAACGGGGCAAGAACACCAATCTGAATCAATGAATTTAGGTAAAAATAATAGTTGAACGGGTTTAAAAAACCAGCACTGGGAAGCAGACCAAAAGAAAGTTTGAACGTTTCGGTGCTGAAGGGTCAGATTACAGGTAAGCTGTTAACTCCCGTAAGGAGATCGAGAGCGAGATGGGAAAGCCCTGCTAAGATGACTTGTTGACTGCGAGTGATGAGGGTACGTCCTTTGCAACCAAAAAGTGCCAGCACGAGAATTGTGCCAAATGGTAGCAAAAGGCTGAGCAAAAAAGAGTGAGTA
Source organism: Microcoleus sp. F10-B2 (assembly GCF_036704965.1). Lineage (NCBI taxonomy): Bacteria > Bacillati > Cyanobacteriota > Cyanophyceae > Oscillatoriales > Microcoleaceae > Microcoleus > Microcoleus sp. F10-B2. The sequence continues at coordinate 67,851 of NZ_JAUBTB010000014.1, forward strand.
ATTCTTATTTCTTGATAATTAACGGTTAACCGCAAAGGCGGATGCAATAACAATTAGCCAGCCCAACCAATACCTCTTGTTATGTGATGTTGGCTGCTTTTCGACAGAATACGCGCACATAGCAGCTAGACTGTGACCCAGGAAAGAAGACATTCTTATTCTCTATCAACGTTATGCCAGTTTAACGCCAGCATCCGATCGCGCATCCCCCTCACTTCACTGCGTCGCCCCACTAAGATGACCATTACGGCAGATTTATTCTAATACAAATGGAATCCCGTCGGGACACGGCATTGCCGTGTCCCTACCCAAAATATCGCTAGCCCGGTGCACCCGATCGCACGGTTTGATCTCCTGTCGTTGTCGGATCTTTCGTTTCCTTCGGCGCTTCCGACGCAACCGCGCCCGCGTGCGGCCACTGCCAGTCGCGGATTTCCGGCATATCATCGCCGTGTTCATTGATATAGTGCCTGTGTTCGATCAGCTTGTCACGGATAGCTTGTTTGCCGTAAGCTGCGACAGAACTCAGTTTCGGAACGCGATCGAGTACATCTGCAACTAAATGGAATCGATCGAGGTCATTAATCACCACCATATCAAACGGCGTCGTAGTCGTTCCCTCTTCCTTGTAACCCCGAACGTGAATATTCGGGTGATTTGTCCGGCGATAAGTCAAGCGGTGAATCAGCCAAGGATAGCCGTGAAAAGCAAAAATCACCGGCTTATCTTTCGTGAACAAAGTATCAAACTCCTTGTCAGACAAACCGTGGGGATGTTCGCTAGCAGGTTGCAGCGTCATCAAATCCACCACATTCACCACCCGCACTTTTAAATCGGGATAATCTCGGCGGAGAATGTCAACAGCAGCCAAAGTTTCCAGCGTCGGAACATCACCCGCGCAAGCCATCACCACATCTGGTTCGCCGCCTTTATCGTTGCTAGCCCACTCCCAAATGCCGATGCCGGCGGTACAGTGTTTAATCGCAGCATCCATATCCAAATACTGCAATGCCGGCTGCTTCCCTGCAATAATCACGTTGACGTAGTGGCGGCTGCGGAGACAGTGATCCGTTACTGACAGCAAAGTATTCGCATCCGGCGGCAAATAAATCCGCACAACCTCGGCTTTCTTGTTAATTACGTGGTCGATAAAACCCGGATCTTGGTGAGAAAAACCGTTGTGGTCTTGTCGCCAAACGTGAGAAGTTAGCAGGTAGTTGAGAGAGGCGATCGGTCGGCGCCAAGGAATGTGACGAGTAGTTTTCAACCACTTGGCGTGTTGGTTGAACATCGAATCGATGATGTGAATAAATGCCTCGTAGCAGGAGAAAAAGCCGTGGCGTCCCGTCAGCAAATAGCCTTCCAGCCATCCCTGACACATATGTTCGCTGAGGACTTCCATCACCCGGCCGTCGGGGGAGATGTGGTCGTCTTCGGGCAAAATTTCTCCCGCCCACACCCGGTTCGTCACTTCAAACACCGGATCGAGACGATTTGAGGCCGTCTCGTCAGGCCCGACAATGCGGAAATTGGCGTTTTCCTGATTCAGTGTCATCACCTCTCGCAGGAAGCGGCCGGAAACGCGGGTTGCTTCTGCCATTACAGTGCCCGGTTTTTGCACCTCAACGGCGTAGTCTTCAAATTTCGGCATTTTCAAGTCTCGCAGCAGCAGGCCGCCGTTAGCGTGGGGATTTGCCCCCATCCGTCGATCGCCCTTGGGTGCGAGTTCTGCCAATTCGGGAATTAACTTGCCCTTTTCGTCGAAGAGTTCTTCCGGCTTATAGCTTTTCATCCAATCTTCGAGGAGTTGGACGTGGCCCGGCTTAGAAGCCATTTCCGAAAGTGGGACTTGGTGCGATCGCCAATAATCCTCAGTTTTCTTACCGTCAACTTCCTTCGGCCCCGTCCAGCCTTTGGGAGTTTTCATCACAATCATCGGCCACTGGGGACGGCCCGAATAGCCCTCCGTCCGGGCTTTTTCCTGAATCGCCTTAATTTCGCCGATCGCGGTATCGAGAGTTGCAGCCATCAACTGGTGCATGGTTTCCGGGTCTGAACCTTCCACCCAATAAGGTTTGTAGCCGTAACCGACCATCAAACTTTCCAATTCCTGGCGCGGAATGCGGGCCAACAGCGTAGGATTGGCAATTTTGTAGCCATTCAAGTGCAAAATCGGCAACACGGCCCCGTCGCGAACCGGGTTGAGAAACTTGTTAGAGTGCCAGCTAGCAGCCAAGGGCCCGGTTTCCGCTTCCCCGTCGCCGACAACGGCCGCCACAATCAAATCGGGATTGTCGAAGACTGCCCCGTAAGCGTGGACTAGGGCGTAGCCGAGTTCGCCGCCTTCGTGAATCGAACCGGGGGTTTCCGGGGCGACGTGGCTGGGGATACCGCCGGGGAAGGAGAACTGTTTGAACAGCCGTTTGATACCCTCTTCATCTTCCGAAATGTTCGAGTAATATTCGCTGTAAGTGCCTTCGAGATAGGTGTTGGCGACCAAGCCCGGCCCGCCGTGTCCGGGGCCTGCGATGTAGATGGTGTTGAGGTCTTGGGCTTTGATGATCCGGTTGAGGTGAACGTAGATGAAGTTTAAACCTGGAGTGGTGCCCCAATGTCCGAGGAGTCTCGGTTTGACGTGTTCGATTTTGAGGGGTTCTTTGAGTAGCGGGTTGTCGAGGAGATAGATTTGTCCGACGGATAGGTAGTTTGCCGCCCGCCAGTAGGCGTTCATTTTTTGTAGTTCTGAGTCGGAAAGCGGCTTTAATTGCGGGATCTCGGTTGTTCCTAGCATCATCAGCGATTGACTCCTAAGTTGTGCTTGTTTTGTAAAGTGCGATCGATCTTGTAACTGAGGCGGGATATTATTTTGTTACTGGTGACACTGTTTATTTTTACTCCATGTTTTGCAAGTAAACAATTGAATTGTATATCGCTTTTCTCTCAATCAAAGTTTAAATCAACGTTAATTTTTGGGTCACAAGCGTGCAATTTTGACCGAGGAAAGCTGGGTTGTGGGGGGTAAAAGCCTTGGGGTGTAGTGTAAAAAAGATACTTCTCACGGTAGAGGTGAGAATTATTTATATGTGAAATTATTTCTTCGGGCTGCTTGCCGATGAGCTGTTAACTTCTTTCCTGCTAAAGTTTTGTATATTCGCTTAGGCTCTAAAACTGAGAATCATCCGTCAGTTGTTGAGCATAGATATATTTTGATTAAAGGGTGCAGGTTGTATTCCAGAGCGACAGGGCAAAGCGATTAGCGCCGAGCGCAACTCCCCAGGAACCACATTGATTAGGGCGATCGATCATCATTACTTGAAGCAGCACGGCGACTAGCAAAAGCATCTTTATTGGGTTGAAGCGACAAATCATATAACAGCACCAGCGAGGTCTTGACAATGATTACCTTATACACCTCACCCTCTCTCTGGGGGCTACCCAGCATTAGCCCAGCCTGTCTAGAGCTTGAAACTTGGCTTCGCATGGCAAAGCTGTCTTACAAAAGCGTTATCGTAACAACAGACAATGTTGAGTTAGCCCCAAAGGGTAAGGTTCCGTTTATTGAGGATCAAGGAAAGCTAATCGGTGATGCCAGCTTAATCATTGAGATACTCAAGCAAAAAGAAGGGATTGATCTTGAGGCAAGCTTGACTGCTACAGAGCGATCGATCTCCTTGGCATTCCGCCGGATGCTCAAAGAAAACACTTACTGGGGAGGAATTCACATTCGCTACAACATGGAAGAGAACTGGCGACACTATCGAGAAGTAGTAGCGAACATTCTCTTTCCTGATGCTCCAATAGAAGCTTGGGAACCGTTTATCAAAGAGTTCCGACGAACCATTCTATCTCAAATGTATAGCCACGGTATGGGTCGTCATAGCAGTGATGAAATCATCCAGATTACCTGTGCTGATTTCCAAGCCCTCTCAGATTTTCTGACAGACAAACCGTTTTTCATGGGAAACCAACCCACAACATTAGATGCAACAGCTTACGCCTACATTGGTAATTTCATTAAGGCACCCTACACAAGCCCAATTGTTGACTATGTTCTCCAGCTATCTAATCTCTGCCAGCACTATGAGCGAATATCTCAGCAGTTTTTCAGTAGCCAATCATTAAGTTAAGCAAATCTCGTTCATTCCTGGCTACATCAGTGCATTACAGACAAGGAAAGCGATAAATCTTTTAACTGCATAAAGGAGTTTGAGAAAATGATTACCTTATACACCTCACCCTCTCTTTGGGGGCTACCCAGCATTAGCCCACCCTGTCTAGAGCTTGAAACTTGGCTCCGTATGGCAAAGCAGCCCTACAACAAAGTCATCGTGATAGCACAAAGTTTTGAGCTTGCCCCCAAGGGTAAAATTCCCTTTATCGACTATCAAGGTAAAATTGTCGGTGATGCTTTCTTAATCATCGAAATGTTCAAGCAAACAGAAGGGATTGATCTTGATGCTAGTTTGACTGCTACAGAGCGATCGATCTCTCTAGCATTCCGCCGGATGCTCAAAGAAAACACTTACTGGGGAGTAGTTCACATTCGCTACAACATGGAAGAGAACTGGCGACACTATCGAGAAGTAGTAGCGAACATTCTCTTTCCTGATGCTCCAATAGAAGCTTGGGAACCGTTTATCAAAGAGTTCCGACGAACCATTCTATCTCAAATGTATAGCCACGGTATGGGTCGTCATAGCAGTGATGAAATCATCCAGATTACCTGTGCTGATTTCCAAGCCCTCTCAGATTTTCTGACAGACAAACCGTTTTTCATGGGAAACCAACCCACAACATTAGATGCAACAGCTTACGCCTACATTGGTAATTTCATTAAGGCACCCTACACAAGCCCAATTGTTGACTATGTTCTCCAGCTATCTAATCTCTGCCAGCACTATGAGCGAATATCTCAGCAGTTTTTCAGTAGCCAATCATTAAGTTAAGCAAATCTCGTTCATTCCTGGCTACATCAGTGCATTACAGACAAGGAAAGCGATAAATCTTTTAACTGCATAAAGGAGTTTGAGAAAATGATTACCTTATACACCTCACCCTCTCTTTGGGGGCTACCCAGCATTAGCCCACCCTGTCTAGAGCTTGAAACTTGGCTCCGTATGGCAAAGCAGCCCTACAACAAAGTCATCGTGATAGCACAAAGTTTTGAGCTTGCCCCCAAGGGTAAAATTCCCTTTATCGACTATCAAGGTAAAATTGTCGGTGATGCTTTCTTAATCATCGAAATGTTCAAGCAAACAGAAGGGATTGATCTTGATGCTAGTTTGACCCCCGTTGAGTGATCGAGCTCTCTAGCATTCCGCCGCACGATCGAAGAAAACACTTACTGGGGTGCAGCCGAGACTCGCTTCGGTATAGAAGAAAACTGGCAGCGCTATCGAGTCTTGGTAGCGCGGGCGCTCTTCCCTGAGGCCCCTCTAGAGGTATCAGAACCGTTTGCCGAAGAGTTTCGTAAAACCACGATCTCTCAGATGCACAGTCATGGAATCGGTCGTCACACTCAGGAAGAAATCAGTCAGATTATCTTTGCAGATTTTCAAGCCCTCTCAGACTTTCTGGCAGAAAAACCCTTTTTTATGGGAGATAAACCCACCACATTAGATGCGACTGCCTGCGGTTACATTGATAATTTCCTGCTGCCACGCTACAAAGGTGCGATCGTTGACGATCTTCTTGGGCGATCGCATCTTTGCCAGCACTACGAGCGAATAAATCAGGAGTTTTTCAGCAAGCAGTTGTTAAACTAATCTATTTCCATTCATTCCTGACTTAATTCATTAATTACATACAGCAGAAAAGGAAAAAGTTATGACTCAATACGATTATGTTGTCATTGGCGCAGGCTCGGCAGGTTGTGTGGTTGCCAATCGCCTCACCGAAGATGGTGAAACAACAGTATTATTGCTCGATGCGGGCGATCCCGCGACTAAGCCGGAGATCCAAAATCCTGTGGATTGGATCAAGCTACTCGGCAGCGAAGTAGACTGGGCATATTTCACAGAAGAAGAACCCCATCTCAACGGGCGCAAAGTCTTTTGTTCGCGGGGAAAAGGCTTGGGTGGCAGCAGTTCGATCAATGCCATGATTTACATTCGAGGCAACCGTCACGATTTCGATCGCTGGCAAGCATTGGGCAATCCAGGCTGGAGTTATCAAGACGTTTTGCCCTACTTCAAGAAATCGGAAAATCAGCAGCGAGGCGCGTCCGAATTTCACGGTGTTGATGGATTGCTGAACGTAAGCGACCCAATCGATCTAGTTGTAACCTCACAGCGATTTGTAGAAGCTGCTGTCTCCTTAGGATACGATCGCAATCCCGATTTCAATGGCGCACAACAAGAAGGCGCGGGACTGTATCAGTTGACGGTTAAAGATGGGAAGCGGCACAGCGTAGCGGCTGCATTTCTGGTGCCGATTCTCGATCGCCCCAATCTAACAAGTCAAACCGGCGTATTAGCGACGCGGTTATTGTTTGAGGGAACCCGCGCAATTGGAGTAGAGTATCTGCACAATGGTGCTATCGAGCAAGTTCGAGTAAATCGGGAAGTGATTCTCTCAGCAGGTGCGTTCGATTCCCCTAAACTGCTGATGTTGTCTGGAATTGGCAATGCAGAAGAATTGCGATCGCTAAATATTCCCGTAGTTGTTGATTTGCCAGGAGTCGGTCATAACCTCCAAGATCACCTGACTGTCTCAGTGGCACACCAGTCAACTCAGCATTTGCAACCTGCACTAACCAGCAATATCGCAGAACCTGGATTATTCTTACATACAGAAGGACGTTTAGATACGGCACCTGATTTGCAGTTTTTTTCTGGCCCTATTTTGTGGGTGCCTCCTGCCTATGCCCGCGAAGGTCCGGGATTCGCTATTACAGCCTGTGTCACTAATCCTCAGAGTCGCGGCAATCTCAAATTGCGTTCTGCTTCCCCTCTAGACCCACCCTTGATTCGGATGAACTATCTCCACAGTGAATCCGATCTGCAAAAACTGGTTGCCGGGATTAAAATTAGCCGCCAGTTGTTCCACTCAACTGCCTTTGATGAGTTCCGAGGCGAGGAAGTTGCTCCCGGTGCCGATGTCTCTAGCGATGAAGCACTTGAAGCTTACATTCGAGAAGCGTGCGACACTATATGGCATCCTGTCGGAACGTGCAAGATGGGAACTGACCCCATGGCAGTAGTAGACCCCGAACTGCGGGTATATGGTGTTCAGGGGTTGCGCGTTGTTGATGCCTCAATTATGCCAACCCTGACGACGGGAAACACGAATGCACCCACCATCATGATTGGTGAAAAGGCAGCCGATTTGATTAAAGGCGCAGGGCGTATTTTAGATCGAGAATTGGAATTAACAAAGATTTAATGATGTGAAACCGAATGTTGGAAAGCTGGCGATGGCAGCTTTCCAATTCTCACTTTTAGACCTTCAAGCGGAGTTATATAGGGCTTGCCGAAAAAGCCTAAAACCTTTACAGAAAAAGACTTTGACTGGTTTGAACGCTCCGCGTGTGCAAGCTTATGAGCTAAAATCTGTCCAAAGCCTAGTACAACATCACTTTTGTAATGTACCGAAAAGTTGACCCAACCCCAAACCCGCCATCCAACTTTGACTTGCCTTTTGAGGGGCAATTGTTAGAAGATAATCGTTGGGTAATCATGGCGAAACTAATTCCGTGGTCAGCATTTGAAGCAGAATATGCTCAAAACTTTTCCGTAGATATGGGCGCTCCAGCGAAATCTTTTCGGATGGCATTGGGAGCATTAATTATTAAAGAAAGGTTAGGAACCAGCGATCGGGAAACAATAGAACAAATCAGAGAAAACCCATACTTACAATACTTTATAGGCATGACTAGCTATAGCAGTCAAGCACCATTCGACTCATCAATGTTGGTTCATTTTCGACAGAGAATAGGTGTCAACAAGGTCAATAAAATCAATGAAAAAATGGTCAAAGAGCAGACCGAAGCACCAGGCAAAGTAGTCGATAAAAAGTCATCAGGCATGACTCGAGCCGAAAAATCAAGGAAAATTAATATTAGACGCAACCTGCGCGCCAGCCGACATTAAATATCCTAACGACTTAGGAATATTGAATCAAGCCAGGGAACAAACCGAAACGGGAGCATCTCACTTTTGCAGTTAAGCTAGAAATTGGAGTTTTAAGGCCCGAGGCTGCGGGGCAGGAGGCAGGAGGAAAGAGGAAGAAGGAAAGAGCCAGAAGAAGTGTTTTTACAAATATGAGATGCTCCCACCGAAACAATCATAGATGCTTTGCACACTCAAATTCAGTCACCCGTAAAAAAAAACCAAGAACTTATCGAAACCTAGCCAGAAAAGAATACTTTACAGTAGCAAAGAAACGAAGACCCTCACAAAAAAAACGAAGAAAAGCGATTAAAAAACAACTTCAATATATCAAAAGAAATTTAGCTCATATCGAGGCTATGGGTGAGCTAACGTGGCTGACTAAATATTATAAAATGCTATTAGTAGTCACAGAAGTCTACCGTCAACAGTTATGGATGTATGAAAATAAAACACATAGTATTGAGGACAGATGGGGTAAGTTTAACACAACCACACATCCGCCCCATCGTCAGAGGGAAAGCTGGGAAATCCGTTGAGTTTGGGGCAAAGCTGTCAGCCAGTTGTCGTAACGGATACGTGTTTTTAGACCGAATTAGTTGGGATAATTTTAACGAGTCTGTAGACTTAAAAAAACAAGTAGAAGAATTTAAACGGTTCACGGGATTCTATCCTGAATCAATTCATGTAGATCGAATTTATCGAACCCGAGCAAATCGAGCGTGGTGCAAAGAAAGAGGGATTAGAATGAGTGGCCCCCCTCTAGGAATACCCCCGACAAATATCAGCAAGTCAACGAAAAAACAGGCTCAGTCAGACGAGAGAATTCGTAACTCAATTGAGGGAAAATTTGGAGAAGCTAAAAGAAGATTTAGTCTTGGTAGAGTGATGGCTAAACTTTCTAATACTTCTGGTACAGCCATCGCCATAACTTTTCTGGTAATGAATCTTTCCTCCCTGCTACGGCAGGCTTTTTGGCTTTTTTTCTGTTTATTTCACAACAAAAACCTTTGCTTAGGTTTTCTGCCTTTAAAGATGAGAAATAATTATGTTTTGTCTCAAAAAAATGAGGATAATTTATATTTTTCAGATAATAGCAAATTCACTCATCTTTCTAAAGGCTGTTTTCAGACTTTTTCAGCAAGCCCTTGATATTATTCCCAATTCCTGTAATATGTTTGAGGTCAAAATTTTATTAAATTTTTTAAATTGATATTAGTTACCAAAAAAATCAACTGTAAATCAGCTCCCAACCCATATCCAGTAAGTCCTTCCAAATTCTTCAATTCTTCAACAGTATGGTTTTGCCGATCGCCCCTCACTTGTTCTCCCAACCGCTGACAACTATCATCGCTGTCGCATTCCTGCTGCTGCAATTACCCGCTGCAGCCCTTCTGATGTCGCGCTTGATTAAAGGCCCATCGCGCATCCCGCCCCTGGAACCGGATTCGCCGACGCTGGATTTGTTGGGTGCTTGTACTGCGGTAGTACCGACTTTGAACGAAGCCGATCGCATTTCGCCTTGTTTGGAAGGATTAAGCCGCCAAAGTTACGAACTCCGAGAAGCGATTGTGGTTGACAGCTATTCGGTAGACGGAACCGGAGATTTAGTCAAAGCCGCCGCACAAAAAGACCCCCGGTTTCGCTTGATTAACGACGATCCGCTGCCGGCGGGTTGGGTAGGGCGTCCGTGGGCGCTGAATGCGGGTTTTTTGGCAAGTTCCGAGAAGTGCGAGTGGATTTTGGGGATAGATGCCGATACTGTGCCGCATCCGGGTTTGATTGCGAGTTTGCTCAAAACGGCGAAAGCTGGAAATTACGATTTGATTTCGCTCTCGCCGCAGTTTATCCTCAAGTATCCGGGGGAGTTGTGGCTGCAACCTGCTTTGTTAATGACTTTGGTTTATCGGTTCGGCCCGACGGGGACTGGCGGGGATGTGCCGGAACGGGTGATGGCGAACGGTCAGTGTTTCTTGTGCAAGCGCGAGGTTTTGGTGGCATTAGGGGGCTATGAGGTCGCGAGGGGTTCGTTTTGCGATGATGTGACTTTGGCTCGCTATGCTGCTGCTAAGGGCTTTAAGGTGGGCTTTTTGGATGGGGCTAAGGTGTTGAAGGTGCGGATGTATGAGGGGGCGATCGAGACTTGGAATGAATGGGGTCGATCGCTCGATTTGAAAGATGCTGCTTCTGGCGCTCAAATCTGGGGCGATTTGTGGCTGTTGCTAGCGGTTCAAGGTTTGCCGGTACCGATTGTGTTGTGCTATTTGCTGTTTGGTTCGCTGCCGGCGGTTGGTGTATTTCCACACTTTTGGCTGTTGGGATTGAATGTATTTTTGGTTGCAGTGCGATCGGCTTTGTGTTTGGCGATCGCACCTTCCTACGATACAACTGGGGCATCGGGTAAATGGCTGTTTTGGCTGTCACCTTTAGCCGATCCGCTGGCGTTTTTGCGAATTCTAATTTCTGCGTTGAATCAGCCTACTCAGTGGCGCGGCAGGAAGTATGAATAATCCTGGGAACGCGGGGCATAAATAAGTCGCTTATTTTGTGGGATGGGCATCCTGCCCGTCCCGATGTTGCCCAAATTTTACTCAACAATCGCCCCATCTAAGGAAGTTTTTCTTAAGTCTGTTCTCGCTAAATTTACACCTCTTAAATCAGCACCTGTTAAGCAAGCATTGCTTAAATCTGCATAACTCAAATCAGCACCTCTGAGATTAGCCTCAGATAAATTTGCTCCTGATAAGTTCGCCCTCACCAGTTGCGATCCACTCAAATTGCTGCCACTCAAATTTGCCGATTGCATTTGTGCTGCCATTAAGTTGGCTTTGCTTAAATTAGTGCCGCTGAGGTTAGCCAAATTTAATTTAGCATAACTCAAATCAATGTTTTCCAAGCAAAGTTCGCTCAATTGCGCGCATCGCAAGTTAGCATTAATAAAAAACCTGTCTCCAATCCCATAACGGCGCAAAAATTCGTCAACTGCAAGCCGAATTAAAACCGGTTCGCAAGTATTTTGGTAGCACCACGATGTCTCCAGCAAACGGGCGGCTGCTTCAATTGCTACCTTGTCGCATTTAGAGAGTACCAAACTATTGCACCCATCCCACTCACCGTTGAGCATGAATGCCATCTCAGAAGCTGCTGCAATTGAGTCGCATAGCAAAACGGTTTCTGGTTTGGGTTGCAGCCAGTTCATTAAACCGATCGAGCTCTTGTTTTTCACTGTTGATTCAGGATTTGTGCGTCTTTCTTAATTATAGGTAAAAATATTGAAAACATTATGCACAAATTCGCTGTGGCTTCAGAGAATGAATTAATTGTGTTTGGTGCAGCCAGACCGGGATACCGCGATGCAGAAGTTGCTGGGTGGATTGAATTTATGCAGGGGCATAATATCAAGCAAGTTTGTTGCTTGCTTGCTCAGACGCAACTCATCCGCTACACTGATTTACTGGGAACATATCGGAACATCTTTGGGTGCGATCGAGTTTGCTGGGCACCGATTCCAGACTTTGAATTGGTCGATCGCGATATTTTAATCGATCGCATATTGCCGTTCTTGGAATCTGCAAATAACAAAGGCGAACGGGTGGTAGTTCACTGTTCTGGGGGGCTCGGACGTACAGGACAGGTTTTGGCTGCTTGGTTGGTCAGCGGGCGGGGATTGTCTAACAAACAGGCGATCGCAGCAGTAAGAAAAACTGGCAGAAATCCCTATGAAGCAGCGAGCGTAGCTTGTTTAAAAGGTCGAAACCCCTGGCTAGTCGTTGAAGAACTTAATGCTCTCTTAGATGATTGTCGCCTTGCTACGAGAAATGATATATAGCACTATAGCAACTATATATAGCAAGTCTATTTGAGTCATGAATGTAGAATAACCTGAAACGCTTGTGATGATTGAATCGATTGTTTACAAATCAAATGGTTTTGCTATATATAGCAATCATCGCATCATTTGTGAATTTCTTACTCCCTCCCCGCGAGTTCGGGGAGGGTTGGGGTGGGGTAAAAAGTTTACGACTCCTGCAAGGATTGCTATATGGGCCAATGGCGTAAGTCCTAAAAGATTTAAAAGACTCCGCTTCCTACGATCGAACTCAGGCATCGCATAAATGGGTGTTTTCGCTCTCACTGTTAGCCTATCCGCTGGCGTTTTTGCGAATATTAGAGAACAAATAACGCACTTACAGCAGCGCCAGATCCTTGAAGCAACGGCGCGTTAACTCGATTCTTGCAGGTGCGTCATTTTGGTTGCGGATGTCAATGTTTGTAGCAAAAAAGTAAACATTTTTATCCTTTTCTAAATAACCTACATACCAGCCAAGTTGAGGCTTTGTTTGTTCTCCAAAGCTTGCCCAGCCTGTTTTTGCCCTAATTGTGTAATCGGGAGTTTGTTCAACAATTATGATGTCTTTCACCAGAGATAGCGAACGCTCAGAAAATGGTAAGTCATTTTTGTAGAGACGGCGGAGAAATTGAATTTGCTCGTTGGGTGTGATTCGCAGTTCTCCCTCTAACCAGAATTTGTCAATATCGTCTTTGTTACCGATTTTTTGGTTGCCATAACCGACTTTAGCTACCCATTTTTGCATTTGCTCGTGTCCGACTCGGCGGGCGAGAACTTGGTAAAACCAAACGGCGGAAAGTTTTATGGCTTCTCTCATGTTCAAGTCTCGATTCCATGCGGGAACTTGCCTTTGAATTCCATCCCAAGTTAGAACGGCAATTTCATCTGAAATTACCCCTGTTTCTAAGGAAATCAGAGAGTTGAGAATCTTAAATGTAGATGCAGGTAAAAAAGCTGTGGCGTTACGCTGCGGGTTGTGTTGATAAAGCCGATCGCTGTTCAAATCGTAAATCGCGATCGACCCTTCAACTCCTAATTCTTGAAAGTGCCGTCCAAAATTCATTGTCTGAGCAACATCTCCTCCGCGTCGTGGAGATTCTTGCACGGGAGGTGGCACGGTTAAGGCTGATTGCGGTGGCTGAACTAAAACAAAAGTAATGCAGCCTAATACAATTAAAACAACAGCGATCACACGAGATATTCGGTTCATAAACTTCGATAAGTTAGCAAAATCACAGGCAGTAAGGTAACAGGGGCGATCGACTTGTAAGCTGCGTCTGACTTACGCTGTCTGCGAAACAATTAGGATTTGTCCCTGACGCACTCTACTATATATACAGCGGTTCTCAAAAAACTGAGGTATGCCCTATGTTCTATGCCCTATGCCCTATGCCTAGAGTACCTCATATGAGAGCTCGAAAGCCTATATGTGCCAATTGCGTAATTACTTAACTAGAAAACTGCCATAATAGTTAAGGCGACCAAACAGGTTAACTGAATTACTAAGCTGAACAACCAAAACTTTGGATCGAGGCCAGGGATGTGAACCGCTGAATGTACAAGCCGAAATAGAATGTACACAACAATCAGCAAATCTACTGCTGTTCTTGAAACACCCCTAACTGTTAGAAGGAAAACGGTAGTCCTGCACAGTCAGGAATATTTGTTATAATTTACTTATTTGCTCTGCCTTAAGTTTTCGCTTATGAAATGTCCCCGATGCGATTCTCAATATCTTGTAAAAAATGGTCACACTCACAAGGGCAAACAAAGTTTTAAGTGTGGAGATAGTGCCAGACAATTTGTGAGGGGCCCCAGACCTCAGCCAATTTTTGAATAAACAAGAAAGTTGATAGGTAAATTTTTATTATAAAAGATATCTTTGGCTGGAATTTGTAGGGGGACGGGGGTTTAATAAAGATGGCTGCAATACTATGTTAACAAAAAGTTGGGAGCAGTAAGCGAGACAAGTAGAAGTGAAGTTAAAAAACAGAATTAACTAATTATTAAATATAATGATATGGGGTCATTTATTTGTAGAAAATAAGGGTAAAAAGCAGTGGATTTGATTGCCAATTGATGTATTTACTTTCATAAATTGTAGGAGTATATATTGGCAAAAGAGAGCGAAGTGGTGTTCGAGGACTTTGGGATTCACGTGCCAGCGGTATATCGTCAATGTGCTGTAAGCTATACAGACTTCTGTCCTTTCTTATGGGATAGTTTTTACTCAAAAAAGACAGAGAGCAGTTGGAAAGGATGCTGGTCAGACAAACTATACTATATAGAAATGTTTAATAATGCCGCGAAAAAAATATCTCGACTGGTGAGAAAAACTCTTTCATTTTCTCAAACACTCTCCAATCATATTGGGGCTATTTGGTATTTTATTCATGAGTATAACGCCACTTTATCTATCAAAGAAAACTCGTAATTATACTGACTATGCAGGACTACCCATTATTTTTGCGTTAGGCTAGCTTGTAACACGGTTGCCTATCTTTTTTTAGCATCAGTGGGCAAAATCTATACTCCATAAAGGTTTCAGGCGAGTTTTTACCCTCCCGAGGCGATCGCAAAAGTCGTTATTGCAGTTAGAAGAAAATGCTGGAACTTTGGAAAAACCTTTTTACTATAGGATCGTTTATCCCTCACGGGCATTGCTATCTCTGGAAGCCAGGATTGGTGAGTCTTCATATCGCTTCCGACTCGCTGATTGCCCTGGCTTATTATTCAATTCCCATCACGCTGCTCTATTTTGTTCGCAAGCGACAAGATTTGCCCTATTCCTGGATATTTCTGCTATTTAGCGGCTTTATCATCGCTTGCGGCACCACTCACCTGATGGATATTTGGACGCTTTGGCATCCTACCTATTGGCTGAGTGGCTGCCTCAAAGCCATCACCGCATTGGTTTCAGTGGTGACAGCTATAGCCCTGGTGCCGTTAATCCCAAAAATATTAGCACTCCCCAATCCCGCACTGCTAGAGGCAGCTAATCGAAAACTAGAGCAGGAAATTAGAGAGCGTATCGAGGTAGAAGCAACCCTTCAAGAGCGGGAGCAGTTCTTAAGCAACATTTATAACTCAGTCACAGATACCCTTTGGGTTGTGGAACAGCTTGAGGATGGCGAATTTCAAGTCGTCAGCATGAATCGAGCCATTCAATCTTCCACTGGGACTTTAGCTGAGAATTGGATTGGCAAACGACTGGATGAACTGTGGGACTCGCAGACCGCTGCCACTATTCGGGCACATTACTACGACTGTTTGCAGCAAGGTAAAACAATCTCTTATGAGGAGAATCTGCCTTTTGGAGAACAGATTCGTTGCTTTCTCACCACCCTAACGCCTTTAGTAGATCGCGATTCGCGCACTCGCTTGCTCGGCGTCAGCATGGATATCACCGAACGCAAGCAGGCAGAAAACGCTTTGAAAGAAAGTGAAGAACGCTGGCAGTTAGCGTTGCGGGGTAACAATGATGGAATTTGGGATTGGAATGTCGGAACGAATCAAGTTTTTTTCTCAGCGCGATGGAAGAAAATACTGGGTTATGAAGACTGCGAAATTTCCCACCATCTAGATGAATGGGCTAAACGAGTCCATCCAGACGATTTTGCCTGGGTGATGGAAGCAATCCAAAATCACCTTGCTAAAAAAACACCTTTCTACGAAACCGAACACCGCGTTTTATGTAAGGACGGAACTTATAAATGGGTTCTCGATCGCGGTCAGGCACTCTGGGATGACGACGGCAATGCGATTAGAATGGTGGGTTCTTCTACGGATATTACAGAAAGCAAGGACGCTGAAGCAGAGCTGCGCTGGAAAGAAACCTTGCTGCGCTCGATGACTGATGCTTCGCCACTCGCTTTTTTTGTGGTAGATAACCGTAGCGATGACATTCTCTACTTCAATCACCGCTTCTGCCAAATCTGGGGCATCGAACACCTAGAGGAACAGATGCACCGGGGTCAACTAAAAAATAACGATATCATTCCTGACTGTTTGCCCGTGCTTGTAGATGTTCCGGCTTTTGCCGAGTCCTGCAAACCGCTGCAAAGTGAAGAGAATCGAGCCGTTGTTGAAGATGAAATTCCTTTTAGGGATGGGCGCACGATTCGCCGTTTTTCGACACAAATTCGCGACGTTAGCGATCGCTATTTCGGACGACTTTATTTATTTGAAGATATTACCGAACGCAAGCAAATAGAAGAAAGACTGCTGCTGGCCGACTTTTCCCTCGAACGCTCCTCTCTCGCCCTCGCCTGGATCGATTCCAAGGGCAAAATTTTGCGGGTGAACGAAACAGCGTGCGAGCAAAGAGGATATTCTCGCGAAGAGTTGCTATCGATGCACGTTTGGGATGGCGATCCTAATTTCCCCATCGAAGCATGGCCGCAGCACTGGCAACATCTTAAAGAGCAAAAAACACTTGCGTTTACTTCACAACACTACACGAGGAATGGCGATATTATTCCCGTAGAAATAACGCTAAATTATCTAGAATTTAACGGGAAAGAATACAATTTTGCTTGCGCCCGCGATATCAGCGATCGCTATCGCGCAGAAGAAGCACTGCGAGCCTCTCAAGCCCGTCTTTCTGGGGTTCTAGACATTGCCGACGAAGCCATTATCTCGGTAGACTCCAGCCAACGCATTACTCTATACAACCAGGGAGCGGAACGAATTTTTGGCTATACTTCCGAGGAAATGCTCGGTCAGACTCTCGACCGACTTTTGCCAGAACGCTTTGCGGCAAGTCATCGCCAGCACGTAGATCGATTTGCCCAATCCGCCCAAACAGCAAGGAAGATGGGTAAGCGCGGCGAGATTATGGGTCGTCGTAAAGATGGCACGGAATTTCCGGCTGAAGCCTCAATTTCTCAATTGGAATTAACAGGAGAAAAAGTTTTTACTGTTTTTCTGCGCGACATTAGCGAACGCAAACAAGCAGAAGCCGCCTTACAAGAAAGTGAAGCCCGTTTCCAAGCATTTATGAATGCTAGTCCCACTGCTGCTTGGATTACAGATAGAGATGGGCTATTTCTTTACTTCAACCAAACCTATTCCCAAATGTTCAACTTGTCAACCGATTTAGTTGGCAAAATCAACCTTGCTTCTATACATCCACCAGAGTTGGTACGAGAATATTTAAAGAATATTCGTAAAGTTTTAGAAACCGATCGAACCCTGGAAGCAATTGAGCTAGGTCTTCTTACAGACGGTAGCCTGGGCGAGTTTTTGGTCTATAAGTTTCCGCTGACCAGTTCATCAGGGGAAATGTTAGTTGGTGGAGTCGCGATCGATATTACCGAACGCAAAAAAGCAGAGGCAGCCCTGCAACAACGAGAACAAGAATTCCGCGCTCTGGTAGAAAATGCGCCCGACATTATCATGCGCTTAGATCGGGAATGTCGCTATCTCTATATCAACCCCACAGTTGAAAGACAATCGGGAATTCCTCCTGCGGCATTTATCGGTAAAACTATTAACGAATTGGGTGCTTCAGAAGGGTTAGTTAATCTTTGGCGCACAACCATTGAGCAAGTATTTGAAACAGGTCGCGAACAAAACATTGAATATGAAATTATATCACTTGCAGGGCTAAGTTATTATGCTTCTCGCGTGGTTCCTGAGTTTGGCAGCGATGGCTCGGTGCAATCGGTTTTGGCGATCGCGCGCGATATCAGCGATCGCAAACTTGCAGAAGCTGCTCTTGAAAAGGCTCGCGACGAGTTAGAAGTCAGAGTCAAAGAACGCACTGCCTTACTCGCAACAGCGAATAAGGAATTGCGGCACGAAATTAGCGATCGCAAACAAGCACAAGTTGCCCTGCAAACATCGGAAAGCAGACTCAAAGAATTGCTCGACAATACAGCAGCCTTTATTTCCTCCGCCCGCATTCATCCCGATAGAGTCTGGGAATACAACTACTATTCTCCGAATGGAGAAGCGCTTTTCGGCTACAAAGGAGAAGAATTTGCTGCCGATCCGAGTTTGTGGTTATCTAGAATTCCTCCTGAAGACATGGAGGCGATCGTTCTGCCAGCAATGGAAGATTTGTATGCCGGACATCAGATAACTATCGAGTATCGATTCCACCATAAAAATGGAAATGTGCGGTGGTTATCTAACACTTTGCTTGCTAAAAAAATAAAATCTGAAAATGTCTGGTTTGCTACGGGAATTTTTATCGATATTACCGAACGCAAACAAGCAGAAAAAGCATTGCAGGAAAGCGAACAGCGCTTTGCGACTTTGGCGAAAACCGCCCCCGTTGGCATATACCGTAACGATACTCAAGGCTATTGCGTGTACGGCAACGAACGCTGTTTACAAATGACCGGACTTTCTTTAGAAGAATTAATCGGTGAGGGTTGGTCAACAATACTGCATCCAGACGATCGCGATCGCGTCATTACTGCTTGGTATAGCTTCGTACAACAAGGCATTCCCTATGACTGCGAATTCCGCTTGCAGCGACGTGATGGCAGCATTATTTGGGTGTGGACACAAGCGATCGCGGAAACAGATATCGATGGCAACACCATCGGTTACATCGGCACCATTACCGATATTACTGAGCGTAAACAATCAGAACAACTGTTAAGAGAGTACAACCAAAATTTAGAAAATCAGGTGCAACAACGCACGGTTGCACTGACGCAAATCAATGCTCAATTAGAGCAGGAAATTGAGGAGCGCCAGCAAATAGAAGACCAATTACGAGGCAGCGAAGCGAAACTATCAGCCATACTCGAAAATGCAGGTGCCTGTATTTATATCAAAGATTTGAATGGCACCTACACCTATGTCAATCGCTTAACAGAGGAATTTTTTGGGTGTAGCGCATCTGAAATTATCGGAGCGAACGATTGCAAATTTTTTGCTGAAGAATTTGTTCTAGCTTACAAAGAAACTTGCGATCGCGTAACAAAAAGCGGTCTTGTCCATCGCTTTGAGGAAATTGGAATCGATAGTAATGGAGAGCTACATTACGTTTTATCAACCAAAGTTCCTCTAAAAAATTCTGACGGCGATGTTTATGGCCTGTGCGGTATTTCTACAGATATTACCGAACTCAAGAAGACAGAAACCGCGCTCAGGCAAAGCGAAGAACGAATGCAGGCGCTTTTGAGTGCTATCCCCGATTTGATGTTACGGCATCGGGTAGATGGCACTTATTTAGATGTAGCGGGAAATGACAGCTCCTTGCTGGTGCCGCGCGAAATGCTAATTGGCACAAAGCTACAGGACACCCCCATTCCCGAACAAATTAAAGCCGACTTGCTGGAACGTTTCCAAGCCGTAGTGACAACCGGAACGCTACAAATTTACGAACACGACCTCGATAAACCAGATGGTATCCACAGTTACGAAACGCGGATTGTCAAAAGTGGTGCCGATGAGGTTGTCTGTTTGGTGCGCGACATTACCGAACGCAAGCGATCGCAAGCCGCACTGCAAGAAAGTGAAGAACGGTATCGGACTGTCATAACAGCACTGGCAGAGGGTATTGTCTTGCAAGATGCCAACGGCACGATTCGGACTTGTAATGCGAGTGCCAAACGCATTTTGGGCTTGTCTCGCAAGCAAATGATGGGACGGAGTTCTCTCGATCCCGCTTGGCGAGCGGTTCGCGAAGATGGTTCGCCATTTCCCGGAGAGGAACACCCGGCAATGGTGACGCTGCGAACGGGCAAAGCTTGCTCTAACGTGGTGATGGGAGTCCACAAACCAGATGGTAGTTTTACCTGGATTTCCATTAATACCCAACCTATATTTCGACCTGACAAATCTATTCCTAAGGGAGTTGTTTGTTCGTTCGCTGATATTACCGATCGCAAACGCGCAGAAGAAGCACTACGGCAAAGCGAAGCGCGTTATCGTGCCATTCTTGAAGATCAAACAGAACTCATTGCTCGGTTGTTACCTAGTGGCACTTTTACTTATGTCAACGAGGCTTACTGTCAATTTTTTGGCATAACGCGGGAAAAACTTGTGGGATATAACTACGAACCCGTTGTGCTTGAAGAAGACCGGGAATATGTGGCTCAATGCGTCAATAAAATTAGTTGGCAAAATCCGGTTGTGACTATTGAAAATCGAGTCATTGCTTGCGGACAAATCCGTTGGACGCAATGGATTAACCGAGGCATATTTGATGACAACGCTCAGCTCGTAGAATTGCAATCAGTAGGAAGAGATATTACCGCTCGCAAACTTGCTGAAGACAACCTGCGACGATATGAAAAGATTGTTGCCGCTACTACTGATGCAATTTGTTTAGTCGATCGCAACTACACCTATCAAGTTGTTAACCAAGCATACTTGAATTGGCATCACCGCTCTCAGGAAGAGATACTCGGACGTACTGTTATTGAAGTATTGGGGACAGACCTGTTTGAAAATCAAATCAAACCTAAAGTAGATCGATGTTTCAATGGAGAAACCGTTCAATACGAACTCTGGGTTACATATCCCAACGCCGAAGAGAAATTTCTCAGCGCAACCTACGCTCCTTATTTAGAGGCAGATGGCAGGATTTCAGGAGTGGTAGCGAGTCTGCGTAACCTCACCGAACTGAAACGAATGGAAACGGCGTTGCAGCAGAGCGAATCTACTCTGCGAGCTTTCTTTAACAGTAGTGCCATGATGATGGGTATTGTGGAGCTGTATGAAGATGACTGTTTGCTTATTTCTGCTAACTTAGCAACATCACGGTTATTGGGCATCACCCCAGAGGCGCTACAGAATCTATTCGTGAGTCAATCAGGGGTGCCGCGATCGCTCCTAGACCTTTGGCTGGGGCACTACCGGGAAGCTGTAAAAATTCTGGCTCCGGTACGATTTGAATACGTTCGCGAAACTCCTACAGGTCATAAGTGGCTCTCTGCCTGCGTTTGCCCGATTTCAGTTCCCTCTGACGGTCGTCCGAGATTGTCCTACATTATCGAAGATATTACCGATCGCAAACGGGCAGAAGAAGCGCTGCGCCTCAGCGAAGGTCGGCTCAAACACTTGACAGCTAGCATTCCGGGAACCCTTTACTCCTTTGGATACTATCCCGATGGTTCGGCTAAGTTTGAATATATCAGTCTCGGTTGCCGAGACATATTTGAAGTTGAGCCGGAGCAGATCCTAGAAGATCGAAATCTACTCGAAAACCAAGTTTCTCCCGACGACCGACCCAGTTTTGAAGAAGCAATTTCTTACTCCCTGCAAAACCTGCAACCTATCGCTTCTGAATGGCGCAGTATTGCTCCTTCTGGGAAACAACGATGGGTACGGGCCCAAGCCCAACCCGAATGCCGCGAAGATGGTTCTAAAGTTTGGCATGGGGTGATCTTAGATATTACCGATCGCAAACTTGCAGAAGAAAAGCTCAAACAGGCAGAGTATAAATATCGCACCTTAATCGAACAAATTCCCGGAGTCGTTTATATCTCTCCGCTTGAGGCAACAACCGAGGAAGCTTATATCAGCCCGCAACTGCAACAATTGCTGGAAGTTCCTCCAGAAGATTGGACTGCTGGCTTCTTCAATAGTTGGGCAGATTTCGTCCATCCAGAAGATCGCGATCGCGTTTGGCAAGCCGTAAACACTACTATTTCTACGGGAGAGCCATTGAGCGTTGAATATCGCATGATAACTCGCAATGGCAGAACGGTTTGGGTCAGGGATCGAGCCAATCTTGTCTTTTGTGCTGACGGAAAGACTCAAGTGCTTCAAGGTTTAGCTTTCGATATTAGCGATCGCAAGCAAATGGAGCAAGCGCTGCAAGAAAGCAACGAACGTTTTCAACTTGCAGCATCGGCAGTAAAAGGATTTATTTACGACTGGGATTTCCAACAAAATACTGTTTTGCGAACGCAAGGACTGTTTGATGCCGTTGGATACCGTCCTGAAGAAGCTGAAGCTAAGTTCGAGTGGTGGAACGAACACCTTCACCCAGAAGATTTACCGAACATTTCTGGGCAGCTAGCCGAAGCATTTAGCACTCCCACTCAAATTTATTACGCGGTCGAATACCGACTGCGCCATCGCAACGGTCATTACGTTTACCTGTCAGATTACGGCACGATCGCGCGAGATGCAAACGGACGAGCAATTCGAGCCGTCGGTCACGCCATAGATGTGAGCGATCGCAGAAAGGCAGAAGCAGCCTTGCAAAAAGCCCTCCAAGCCGCCCAAGCCGCATCCATCGCCAAAAGCCGCTTTTTGTCCAACATGAGCCACGAACTGCGTACTCCTCTCAACGCCATTCTCGGTTTTAGCCAAGTGATGGTTCGCAGTAGTTCACTTTCCTCCGAGCACAAAGAACAGCTAAAAATCATCAATCAAAGTGGCGAACATTTGCTTAATTTAATCAACGATATTTTGTCAATGGCCAAAATTGAATCGGGTCAGACAACACTCAACGAAAATCGCTTTGACCTGTATCAGCTACTTGACGATTTAGAACAGATGCTCAAACTCAAAGCGATTTCCAAAGGCTTGCACCTAATCTTTGAAAGAGCTTCCGATCTTCCCCAATACATACAAAGTGATGAAAATAAATTGCGTCAAATTTTAATTAATTTGCTGGGAAACTCAATTAAATTCACTGCGTCTGGCCTGGTAGTCTTGCGAGTGAAAAAAGGTCGGATATCGCAAAAAAATCGCTCCCTAAATCTCGTATCAAAAACTCATTTGTTGTTTGAAGTTGAAGACACGGGACCCGGCATTGCTCCCAATGAAATTGAAACTTTATTTGACCCCTTCGTCCAAACTGAATCGGGTCGCAAATCGATGCAAGGAACGGGGTTGGGTTTACCCATCAGCCAACAATTCGTAGAGATGATGGGAGGAGAGATTGCGGCCAGCAGTCAACTCGGTCAGGGAACAATTTTCACATTCGATATCGTTGCGAGCGAGGTTGCTGAACCTGATGAGAAGAGTTTATTAATTACCCAGGAAGTTATTGGATTAGAGCCAAATCAACCTGTGTACCGCATTCTAGTTGTTGAGGATGTCGAAGAGAACCGTCAGTTGCTCTTAAAAATACTGGAACCGTTAGGATTTGAAGTGCGAGAAGCGGTTAACGGTAAAGAAGCGATCGCTTTGTGGTCAACCTGGAAACCGCACCTAATCTTGATGGATATGCGAATGCCCGTCATGGACGGCTACGAAGCGACTAGAGAAATAAAAGCTTTGGAACAGCAAAGTGCAGTAGCTGGAGAGAATATCAACTTACCTGCCAACTCATCACCTACTAACCCAACAAAAATTATTGCTTTAACTGCTAGCGCTTTTGAAGAAGATCGAGCCAAGATTATCGCAGCAGGCTGCGATGACTTTATACATAAGCCTTTCCGAGAGTCGATGCTATTGGACAAGATGGCTCAACACTTAGGAGTCCGTTATCTTTATCAAGAGGATTTGTCGCATAGCTCACCCCAGCCAGCAACACCGAGAAACTTAACACCAGAGGATCTAAACGTCATGCCTTCTGAGTGGCTAGCACAGTTTCGACAAGAGGTGCTTTGTGCCAACGACGAGGTAATATTGCAGCTAATCGACCAAATTCCGGAAAGCGAGGCAAGTTTAGCACACACCCTGAGAGATTTGGTTAATAACTTTCGCTTAGATATACTCTTTGATTTAATCCGAGCATCTAGTAATGAATAGCCATCAAGTACCCGCTTTCTTTGGGGACATCCTCGTCGTTGACGATCATCCAGACAACCTCCGAGTTTTGTCCGCTATCCTTACCGATTCTGGATATCAAGTCCGAAGGGCAATTAACGGTCAGCTAGCTTTAAAAGTTGCCCAAAATGCTCCCCCCGCTCTGATTTTACTTGACATCTTGATGCCAGTAATGGATGGCTATGAAGTTTGCTCCTTGCTCAAAGCTCATCCACAAACAGCGGAGATTCCAGTAATTTTTATCAGCGCTCTTGATGATGTATTTGATAAAGTAAAAGCCTTTGAGGTTGGCGGGGTAGATTATATTATTAAACCATTTCAGGCAGCCGAAGTTTTAGCTCGCGTTAAAAACCAACTAATTATCCGCAATCTGTATCTCCAACTTCAGAAGCAATCACAGAAAATCGCCGAGCAAAATGCTTTTCTACAACAGGAAATTCAAGCTCGAAAACAAGCTGAATCTGCTTTAGTTGAAGCTAATCTCGATCTACAGCGTCTCGCCTCTTTAGATAGCTTAACAGGAGTCGCTAATCGCCGTCATTTCAATGAATCTCTCAATAAAGAGTGGCAACGGATGGCACGAGAGCAATTACCCCTATCTTTGATTTTAGGCGATATTGATTATTTCAAAAAATACAATGATGCTTACGGTCATTTAGCCGGGGATTCCTGTCTGCAGCAAGTGGCTCAAGCGATTAGCCGTGCTATTAAGCGTCCGGCAGATTTATTGGCTCGTTACGGAGGTGAAGAATTCGCTGTCATTCTACCTGGTACAAAAGCTGAAGGAGCGCTACAAGTTGCTGAGGCGATGCGGCATGAAGTGCTAAATCTTAAAATTGCTCACCCTCAATCTGCTGTTAATCAATACGTCACCTTGAGTCTGGGCATTTTCAGTGTAGTTCCACAGCACACCTGTGACCCCTCAATCTTGATTGCTGCGGCTGATAAAGCATTATATAAAGCTAAAGAGCAGGGGAGAAACCGCTCAATTGTGAAAAGTTTTTAATAATTAGGCTTTGAGTTCAACTCAACTTGCTTCCCAGATAAATTGATTTAGGTGTTTATCCCCATACTCCCCAGATTTTTACCCCATTGAACTAATGAGTAAATCTAAAATCTAAAATCTAAAATCTAAAATCGACTTGACGATCGCACCATTGTATCGAGCAAGTGTTCGATCGCACCCGGTAGACTCTGGCAAAAACCAGTGTGTACCCGCGATGTCTGAACGATCGTGCTGCGGGGTGCTACGAGCCAGTGAAAGCGCTCTCTGTGGGGAAGTTGACCGATCGCGCCAGCTTCCTTGCCGCCCGCACAAATGATGGGAATGACTGCTAGGTGATTGCGAATCATTTCCAGATCCAAGGTTGAGTCGATCGCCATCAAGCGCTGTTCATCAATTTCGATACGGGCTTCGAGGAATTTTTTCGTACCGCAGGAAACGATCGCCCCGACGTTGATAAACTCCTCGCGCTCGACTTTGGGAACGACGCGGATAATGGCATAATCATAAAGAAATCGATCGGGCACTAATCGCCTCCTCCAAAAAAATATGTGGTGATTCTAGCCGATTTAGCAGGTACTCAATATAAGCATCCCGATGTTGGTTGCGATCGCTGAAAGGAGAATCTCCCACCAGCCAAGTATCAGGAATTAGTTTAACAATGTTGCGAATGATGTCCGGCGTTAGCGTTTGAGTCATCTTTGAATTAGCCGCTTCCAGCGTGCTGGCAAAACGCAGCAGAACGTGGTCTTTGATTGGCGGAAAACGATCGCGGCTGCGCGAGAGATAATCTTTCCAGGTGTGGTGGAAGTAGAGGGCTGCACCGTGATCGATCAGCCAAAGCCGGCGGTGCCATACCAGCATATTTGCATTGCGCGGCGTGCGATCGATGTTGGTCACAAAAGCATCGAACCAGACGATTTCTGAGGCCAAATCCGCCTCGGACTTCCCCGCTATCGGGTCAAAGGTGATGGAGCCCGGAAGATAGTCGAGGGCGAGGTTGAGGCCTGCACTTGCTCGGATCAAATCTTGAATTTCCGGGTCAGGCTCAGTGCGAGCCAGTTCGGGATCGAGTTCAACAAAGACGAGTTCGGGGACAGGGAGTCCGGAGGCGCGAGCAATCTCTCCCGCCACTAGCTCGGCGATCAGAGATTTGGCTCCCTGGCCCGCACCGCGAAATTTGAGCACGTACAAACCATCATCATCGGCTTCGACGATCGCTGGTAGCGAGCCGCCCTCGCGCAAGGGAGTGACATACCTGGTAGCAATGACTGTTCGCAAGCTGATACTCATGCTATTTTGGATTTTCGATTTGAGATTTTCGATGGGAAATCACTGATTTTATGAGGGTTTTGATCACGGGCTTACAGACAGTTGGATTCTTTCTTTTAACTGGGATTGATGTTAAGTAGTCTGTTTACTAAACTGATGACTAAAAGGACACAACAATGTTGTGTCCCTACGGAATTTTGCCAAATCTTGCTTTGAGACAGTCATTAGTCATCAGTTATTAATCAACCAATAACTCATGACCAACCACTAATCAGTTGTACTAACGTGGTCGATTCTCTCTAATTGCCAGAGAATTTGGTTGCCTTCGCGTCGCACCCGCGAAACTACCCAATTTCGCCACACCCAATTGTCTCCGCGACTGGTGACAGCGCTGGCATTTACATCCATCAAATCAGCCAGTTCAGAACTGGTAATCAAGTAGCCTTTCGTCGCAACCTCGTCGGCGATGTGCAACGTTTCGATCAGATTGCGGAGGTCTTGAACCCTCACCTCGCGGGGCAAGTTCTCCAGGGTATCGGCAGTTGAATCCATCATGGTAGAGTTGGAGATCGGAAGGTCAGAAGTTATGACATAGGATTCTATCGTTTTGTTACCAGTTGTGTCCGTTTCTTCCCAAACAATTGTGTTGTCAAAGTGTAGGGGCGGTGCCCCCGTGCCCGCCCCGGCCTCGTCTCCCGTTGGTTTGTGCTGTTGCAGTTCGGGAGTGAGATTGTGCGAGAAGCTGCGGGCGATTTCATCGCATCTGTCGTTGTAGAAGTTGCCGGAGTGGCCGCGGACGTGTTCCCACTTGATTTGCCGGGAATTCAGCTTGTCTAGCAGATGCCAGAGGTCTTGGTTGACAACATCTTTGCCCGTTGAGGTTTTCCAGCCTTTATTTTTCCAGCCTTGAATCCATTTGGTGATGCCGTTTTTAACGTATTCGCTGTCAGTGTAAACGGTGACTGGTTCGGTTTGACCGGAATGGGCAAAAAATTCCAGCGCAGCGACGGCAGCCTGCATTTCCATGCGGTTGTTAGTGGTTTGGGGGTCTCCACCTCCGAGTTCGTGACATTTGCCGTCGGCGAAACAAACTACTGCACCCCAGCCGCCTGGGCCTGGGTTGCCGGAACAAGCGCCGTCTGTGTAGAGGCTTTTGATTTTGGGAGTTGTCATGAGCGAATTAATTTGTTATTTAGAGGTAAGTTGTTTGCAAGTGCGATAATTAAGGCAATTGCGATAGTTTTACTTGGTGCTATGAAAAATGCCAACTTAAAGATTAAAAAGGTTGCGCTATTTATTTGTCCCTTTTCTTTGTTAATTTTTAATACTTTCGCGCAAGCACAGCCCATAGTCCCTGCTGCTGACGGTACGGGTACTGTTGTCACCCCCAGCGGCAACCGCTATGATATCAACGGCGGCAGTTTGTCGGGAGACGGCGCGAATCTTTTTCACAGTTTTGGGCAGTTCGGCTTGAATGAAGGTCAAATTGCTAATTTTCTGACTAATTCGGCTATTCAGAATATATTAGCTCGAATTTCTGGCGGGGACGCTTCGGTAATTAACGGTTTAATTACTGTCACGGGCGGCAATTCTAATCTGTTTCTAATTAATCCTGCGGGGATTGTGTTTGGCCCGAACGCGAGTTTGAATGTGCCGGCGGCTTTTACTGCAACTACTGCTACTGGTGTCGGTTTTGGTTCAAATTGGTTTAATGCTGCGGGTACAAATAATTTTAGCGCCTTGGTTGGTACGCCAAATGCTTTTTATTTTGGTGCGGGTGTACCCGGAAGTATTGTTAATGCTGGCAATTTGGCTGTGACTCCGGGGCAAAATTTGGCTTTGCTTGGCGGTACGGTTGTTAGTACCGGGCAGTTGTCGGCCCCGGGCGGGCAAATTACTGTTGCTGCTGTTCCCGGAGATAATGTTTTACGCATTAGTCAACCGGGGCATTTGTTGAGTTTGGAAATAGCAACGGGCGGAAATTTTGGTAATTCTCAACAGACTTTGAATCCTGTTGCTTTGCCGCAGTTGCTGACAGGTACTGGGCAAAATCAGGCGGCTGGTGTTGCGGTTGCGGATGACGGTTCTGTGCGGCTTGTGGGTTCGGGTTTGCAGGTGAATTCTGGGGATGTGGCGATTGCTGCTAATGTGTCTGGGCTGCCGCAGTTGAATGCGGGAGGTGCGAATTTATGGGCTGCGGAAAATCTCACGTTAGCGGGCGCCAGGCTGCAAACTACGGGGAATTTGAGTTTGCTGGGTGGGGATGCGGTGCGGGTCAGGGACAGCGCCCAGAATCCTTTTTTGGCGCAGGCTGGGGGGAATTTATACATTCAAGCCGATCGCACTATTGATATTCTCACTCAAAATGCGATCGGCGGCTTATCTCTTCCCCCGCAATTCCAAAGCGGCGGCAATTTGAGTTTGGTTAGCAACGGCGTTATTTCGGGAGATTCTCACTTTGTTTCTGGTGGCAATTTTTCGATTCGCAATTTGTCGGGAATGCCGGGAAACTTTGTCAGTTTATTTGACCCAATTATCAGTTCGGAAGGAGATGTTTTCTTTGGAGATTATACCGGAGTTTCGCTGAAAGTCGAGGCGAAGGGGAGCATTGTTGCCGAGAATATTACAATTACCGGCCCCGATATTGCATTGGGTAGAGAAAATGTGAGTGGCGATCCAGATATTTCTATTTTAACCAGCAGTCCGGCCTTAATTCTGCGGGCGGGAGTGCAAAATTTGGCTAATTCTCCTAATCCTGCTACTGACAGTTTAGGTGAAGATGCAATATTTATAGATTCATTACTATCGAATAATTTGATTTCTGTTGAAAATATTTCGGCCGGCGGGCCTGTAATTTTTTCAGCGCCGGGAAGTATTACAACTAGAGATATTAACAGCGGTCAAATCAATCTCGAAAGCAGGGAAGGGGCTGTGGTAGTTGGGGGCAGATTAACGTCTAGTTCGACAATTATTATTCAAGCTAATGACAATATTATATTGACAAGTGATATTTCTCGTGCTGATATCAACGGCAGTATTAGTCTGAATACTGTTCGAGGCAATATAGTAACAGGGTCGATCGATACTGGGACTTCCGGGGCGATCCAACTCAGAGCTTTTGGCAATGTGAATTTTGGGACTTTGCAGGGTTCTAATGTTGATATTACCAGTAACTCCGGGGCATTGGGAGTTTTGACCGATCCCAATACCATTGTGCCTAATACTACACCAGTCAATATTACCGCAACTGAAAATATCAATTTGACAGCTTTTAGGGACTTAACGGTAGGGAATCTCACCGCTGCGACTGTCAGTGCTAACAGCAGCAATGGGAGTGTTAATACGGGTGCGATCGCTACTTCTGGAGATGTCAGAATTATAGCGGCACAGGAGGAAATAAACACAGGGGCAATAACTGTTAATCCTGTCGCCACAAATCCAGTTAATCCCATCATTCCTACAGTCAATCTAGACGCCCAAACTAATATTAGCGTTGATTCCATCAATGCTCCGGCGGCTACGATTGCTTTGAGAGCAACCAGCAACTTAAATGCAGGGAGTTTGCTGGGGGGATCAGTCGAGCTCAAGAGCGATCGGGGAAATATTGCGATCGGCAATACTACATCTCTTGGGAATATTAATATAATAGGTTCTGGAAATGTCAGTTTAGGGGATTTGCTAGGAACAAGAGTTAATGTAAATAGCACTTCGGGAAGTATTGATATTGGACGCGCTACAGCAACAGAAAATACTGTCAATTTAACAGCGCCGCTCGATGTGAATTCAGGGGATTTGCGGGGCGTGGGAGTTAATGTAAATAGCACTTCGGGAAGGATTAATATTGGCAATACCGGCGCCACAACAGGAAATGTCAATTTAACAGCGCCGCTCGATGTGAATTCAGGGGATTTGCAGGGAGTTGCAGTTGATGTCACTAGCAGCAGGGGAACTGTCAGCACTGGTAATATAAGTGCTGCCGAAAGTGTGGGAATTTTAGCGGGGAACGAAATCGCAATTGGGCGAATAAATGTTAATCCTGTTGTTAGTGCCGATCGCACTTCTACAGTAAATCTTAACGCTCAAAATGATATTAGTGTTGGATCGATCGATGCTCCGGGCGGTAATGTTGAGATCGCAACTCCGGGTTTAGTTCGAGTGACGGGTACTTTTGACCAAAACGGCACTCCTATTAGCATCTCGACTCTTGGCGACACTCAACCCGGCACAGTTACGATCCGTCACGGCGGTGGCGATGTCAATCCGCCGACGCCTTTTTCGGTGGGAGATGCGACGGCTAACGGTACTGCTGGGGCGATCGCCAGCAATGCTTTGGGTACGATTACTCAGGGGCAATCTTTTATCAATTCTTACACTCAAGGCAATAGTGCGATCGTCACTACCAATCAACCCACTAATCCCGACAATCCGAATAATCCCCTCAATCCCGACAATCCGAATAATCCCCTCAATCCCGACAATCCGAATAATCCCCTCAATCCCGACAATCCGAATAATCCC
>NZ_JAUBTB010000014.1:98302-105018 GCF_036704965.1 Microcoleus sp. F10-B2
ATCCCGACAATCCGAATAATCCCCTCAATCCCGACAATCCGAATAATCCCCTCAATCCCGACAATCCGAATAATCCCAATAACCCCAATGCGCCCCCAATATCACCAAGGGATAGATTTCCATTAGATCGAGGGCGATTGCTTTTCCCCGATCGCAACCAACCCTTTAGCCGCCAACAGCGACAGAACCAAAATAGAATATCGCGAGATATAGGAAAACCCGGAGACAGGATGCTTCCTGAAAGAATGCAATCTCCCAGAGGACTGAGAAATTTCATCGATTCAAATATCAGAGATTCTGTTATTCAGTCGGCATTTCGCGGCGACATCGGCAGGAATTTGGAGGGCGGCCAAATATCGGCAGCTTTGTCTCTGCTGGATCAATCTTTCAGCCAAGAATTCGGGGAATATTTAGGCATCAACATCAGCGACGAGTTGGTATCCCCAGAGGAAATTAAAAAAAAGTTAGGATCGGTGGGCGCAGAAACGGGCACGAAACCCAGCTTAATTTATCTGTTCTCGCAGCCCGAAGAATTAAATTTAATGCTGATCACTTCTTGCGGTGAAGTTGTTCACAAAAGCGTGCCTGCCGCGAACCGGCAAGAACTGCTGAAAGTTGTAACTCTGTTCAGGGATGAGATTACCAAACCGGGGGTGCGGGGTACTACGAGTTATCTCCCATCTTCCCAACAGCTTTATAAGTGGATGATTGCGCCTTTAGAGGACAGTTTGAAAAAGTGCGAAACCGATACTATTTCCTTTGTGGTCGATCGGGGTTTGAGAGGTATGCCCTTTGCTGCTTTGCACGACGGACAGCAATTTTTGGTGGAAAAGTACAATCTCAGCCTGATGCCCAGCATTAATTTAACAGATACTCGCTACGTCGATCTCAGAAATTCTCAAGTTTTAGCAATGGGTGCCTCGGAATTTTCCGAGTTGAATCCTTTACCTGCGGTTCCTGCTGAAATAGCTGCTATTTCCCGAGAGTGGCCGGGAGTCAGTTTTCTGAATGAGGGTTTCACTTTGGATAATTTGAAGCGACAGCATCAAAGCCGGCCTTTTGGCATTATTCACTTAGCTACTCACGGCGAATTTCGACCGGGAGTACCGAATAATTCTTTTATTCAGTTGTGGAATAGTCGGCTGCGACTGGATCAATTGCGAGATTTGAGATTGAACGATCCGCAAGTGAATATGTTAGTTTTAAGTGCTTGTCGGACTGCGGTGGGAGATGCACAGGCGGAGTTGGGTTTTGGGGGGTTGGCGCTGCAAGCGGGGGTGCAAACGGCTTTGGGAAGTTTGTGGTACGTGAGTGATGAAGGTACTTTGGGATTGATGAGTGAGTTTTACCAGCAGTTGAAGACGGCGCGAATTAAGGGGGCGGCGCTGCGACAAGCGCAAATTGCGATGTTGCGGGGAGATGTGCGTTTGGAGGGTGGCAGATTGCGGGGTTCGAGTCGGGGTGAGGGGGTGGAGTTGCCGGCTTCGCTGCAAGGGTTTGCGGATTTGAAGTTGTCGCATCCTTATTATTGGTCGGCTTTTGTGATGATTGGGAGTCCTTGGTGATTGGTGATTGGAAATGGGTAATTGGTAATTGGTAATTGGTAATTGGGAGTTACGCAGAGGTAGTCAGAAAGCGGATTTTTGACAAAAATACTTCGTTGTCAGCAGTTCCATGATTTATCGTCTTGTGCCTGTTGAGTTATGTGAGACGACTTGTTTGTTTGCCTTATTTTTTAAGAAAATATCTCAAATGGGTTCTATAGGCCAGAAATATCACAGCACAGGCGCGGCAAACGGCCCGTATAACCCCCCAGCAGCAGGGGGTGGCAAAACTAGCAGCAAGTCTAAGAAGTCAACTAAAACTGCTGCGCTCAAATCGGAAACTGGAACTGAGAAGACGGTGCCGAACAAAACAACTGCTAAAAAGACGGCGACAGCGACAGGAACCAGAAACAAACCAAGTGAAATTAGTTGAGTTTTCACTAATCGAGAAAGCCGGTCTAGTAAAAAAAACCGGCTTTCTTTTACTAGACCAACTTCCAAAAATAGGTTTGCAGTACAAACTTGAGTCCTTAAAATTCTCTTCATCGGAATGATATAAACGGAGGATACGGCAGTGCCGTGTCCCTATCACGATCAATTGTAGGGACACGGCACTGCCGTGTCCTCGCTATCATTCCGATGCAATCGGAATGATAGCGAGGACACCGCGCCGTGCAAGAGTGCCCCTACCCCGATTAATTGTAGGGACACTCTTGCTCTCGCGGTGTCCTGACTGTGGGTCATATTAATTCCCATGCTACCGGAGTTGATATCAGCCTCTTGGCGCTTCGCCCCCGTATTTTTTTTGAGACATATCAACTCAAACTCTTTTCCCGCCTGGCTTTTGAGCTTGCTTATCACCTCTGGGGAAATCTGTCTATTTACTTATTGACAATTGCTACTCTCTGTTAAATTGTCAGGGATCTAACATATAAGGTTAAAAATTGTATCATAAGCAACAGAAAGTACCAAATGTTTTATGTAGCAGCCTACAATGGAGAAAAGAAACAAGATTAAGAGGCGCGATGGCTATGGATATGAATGGAAACCTAGACTGGGAAGAAGCTTTTGAGTACAGAGCAGGCTTGACAGTGGAATTGAAGTCCCAGCCAGGGGTTTTGCATACGATCGCTTACTATGAAGTGATGATGGTACCGCCCATCTGGTTAGAAAATGACCCCCGTCCCCGGTATCCTCACGAAGTGCGAGTCGTGTCGCAGCAGCCAACGGTGTCCAATGTTTGCCGGATTTCAGAGTCTCCTGTTTTAGTCGCGTCCTAGGTTGTTTCAGCGGGAAATATCGGCGAGGCCATCTAGCAGACAATCAAACCGATGCAGTGGTGTTCGGGTGGAGATTGCTGTACTTTACTTTGTGGCGATCGCTTAAGATATAGATTACAGTCCAGAACGATAGACTCGAATCAATTGACCTGTTAATGTTGCCAGTGAGGAAATAGCTTCATTAATGTTAGTCGCCATTCTTGCTAAGTCCTGGTCTGCCTTACAGACAATAATTCCAGCATGGTCAGACTGTAAGCTGTGCAGTCTAATAAAATGACGGCGATTTAGAGTTAAAACAGCTCGATTTTCACTGACTGCAAAAGCTAACACTTATTCGTCAGGAATTTTTTGGTTATCTTTTCCGGCTGCTTGTACTGTCAAAATATTGTGACCCATAGGGCGCAGCAATTCTACAACCTCTCTGGGAAATTGTTCGTCACCATAAAGACGCGCCTTCATCTTAATCCTCGTCATTCTCGCGGATAGCTATTTCAATTTCATCGGGAAAAGCTGCCGCATAAGCCCAGGCATTTGCTAAATCAGTAGCTGTTAGTGTGGGATAGTTATTTAAGAGTCGAGACTCGTTCATGCCCAAACGACGAAAACTTTCCAGTACCCAAACAGGAATGCGAGTGTTTCTGATACAAGCATCACCGCCGCAGACACCGGGAGTTTTGCTAATTCCTTGCCAGTTGTTGGCTAAGTTTTGGGTTAATAATTGGATGATGTGAGCTTTCTCGGTTGGCGTTAAGGCCAGAACTTGCGCTTCTAATTCTTTGATAGTCATAGAAATTTTGGTATTTATGAAATATAGCTGTTCTCAAGCGTTGTGAGGTATACGGGCTCCTTCTTATGCCCGTGCCCTATGCCCTAGGCCCTATGAGCACCTCATGTTACTGAGAAAGGCTATATGTATGTATTTCCTATATTGTCTCTGCTAGTTAGGTTTCTTGCAAAACGTTGTGAATTAATTCTGCAGCTAGTTCTAACTTATCGCGGTGAGTGAGAGCATCCATGTCAACGCTAACGACTGAGCTGCGCTTGGGTGCGGGTGCGGCTGGGGGTGTGGCGGCGGGCAATTCCAGGGTTTCGTAGAAATAATCGATAGGTTTTTCGTACACGGCGGCGAAGGCGGGTAACTCCCTCTCGGCGTCTACTTTGCGCTTGCCGTTTTCGATACACGATATGGCTTGTTGGCTCAGGGCTATCCCGTAGCGCAGCTCTAACTGCTCAATAACTTGCTCTTGGGTTAATCCGAGTGCTTCGCGGGTAGCCTTGAGGCGCTTGCCAAGGGAGAACGCCATATCAGGAAATCATGTAAAGGACAATGAAATCCTATATTTTTCCTTAAGAAACTACTATCAGATAAATCAATACTTATAAGATAATCATGTAAAACTCAAATAATCATCGCCCCAGTACCAATTTCCCACCAGTCAAAGTCTGTTTGTCAATATCTTGAGAAAGGAATTAGCAATCTTATGAAGTATCAAGTTTTTGTTGGTAGTATCGCGCTGTTAATATTGAGTATATCTCTGCCAGCTAATGCTCAATCAAAGACTCCTGTAACGGATCAATTTGGTGCCACAGGAACGACACCAAATGCCAATGTATGGCGCGAAGAGTGTAGAAAGTTTTACGGAATCAGGATAAATAAAGATGGTACTTTAATGACTGATACTACTCCCGTAACAGATGAATTCGGTGTTACGGGAAAAACACCTGATGGCAATCAATGGTTAAAAAGAATCAGTGGGACTTTCTAGCTGTTGGTGAAAAGAAAATTAAAAGGCGATCGCACTTTTTTCAACATCTCCATGAAAGTGCGATCGCCCTTTTTTACAAAATTTGCACTGAGTCAGTATTAATATCTGTTAAATTAGGGTGTGCTGAATAAGTTAAAAAAAATCGCGTAGGCGTAGCCAGGCGTAGGCATCGCACTTGATGGGTGATTCAAGCTCGACGAGACATAACTTTTTGTTTTCTATAACTTGCCCAGATATAGCTTTTGATAATCATTCAACAGTAAATAGGTATGATTTTCGGTTTTTGACATAAAACCCACATTCCGCAGATGTGGGTCGGATTTTTTTATCAGTTGTGAAAACTTGGAAGCGAAACGCTTTTGGGCTGAAATTATGCAGTTTTAGCATTACAGAAGCTTGTCAAATTTACCTAAACTAAGTTAGTTGAAATAATTGGCTTTTTCTCATATATTCATGTTGCTATTTTATCCTGACCACTCATATTTTGAAGCAAGAAAACTTATGCCAAGAGCAAATTGTCTTGACTAATTAATCGGAACTTACCCCTGCAGGGGGTAGTTTCGGTGGCTGTATTCTTTGAGCTGTATTCGTTTTAGCTATTTGGCAGTTCCAATTTTGTAGCCATGTATTTAAGATTTTCTTAATATTTAGAACCAAAGTATTGCTGTATCATAAAATTAACTCAAACCCCCTCCACATAAGGGTTGTAAAAAGTTGTAGTCATGTACTTGATTTTCCCGCTCCCGGAAAGTCTTGCCCTGTAATGGTTTCAGAAGAAATGAATCTTATGTGCGGGGTAAGTTCCGATTAATGAAAAATATTCACAAATATCTACACCTCGATCTCAATCGTTATTCACTTGAAAATATTAAATAGTATTGACAGCAATACTCTCCTAAATGCCGCAAGATATCTTGACGCTCTTGGGTTAAATTACTGACCTGCTTCGCTCCATTTATCGTCACTAAATGTACCGCCTGAAACATCTGAAATATCCAGCGCATTGTCGGCTTATCGGTCAATTTCTTTACCTGATTTTTCACTCGTTCGTTGGTAGCTGATAATTGTTGTCTCAATTTCCTTTGCGCCAGGTTATATACTAACAAACACAGTCCCATTATCATTCCGATTGCTTCAACTCGCTCTGGCTTTTTCACGAATACGCTGGAAGTAAAAAATAACGGATCTTTGATAAATCTCAATCCTCGCTCATTACTTTGCTGCGCTTTATATTCCGATAATACCTGTGGATTAGTTACTGCTTCAGCATCTAAGATATTTGTGGCTAATATGAATCTCCCGGCTTTGACTTTTTCCGCTTCAATCGCTGAATTTCGGGGTTCTATTTCACCCGTAATTTGATAAACTTTTGTCTGTGTTCGAGCGAGTTTTTTCAGATTGCTTTTTGTTGCTTTAACTGTTTTGTCTTGGGATTTAATTTCTGTTACTTGGTGATATTTCCATGATTCTGACAACTTTTTTATGGCAGTTTCCGCATCGGAAATACAAGCAAATTTTTGCCTGGATAGCTTACGCAGTTTGGCTGTGGCTGATTCTAATTGTTTCTCTACTTGCTTGACTATTTTTTTGATATCTGCTTGCTTTCTGATTTCACTTTCTATTACTAGCCATCTTTGCTTGATGCCAGCATACTCACTCGTTTGGGCTGCTATTTTATAGCCTTTTATTTGAGAGTATTCCCAGTCACTATCTTCAATGTTGCAGATTTTATTTTGAGCTGATTTGATGCTTAATGGTACTCTTGTTATCCATTTCATTCCTGCCATTGCTGACAAATTTTCTGCTGTGTACAAGGCACTGTCTGCTACACAGATTCCGTCAAATGTCCACTGGTTTTTAAATTTTTTTAATCTCTCTACAAAGACACTTTTATCATCGGCATTTCCGTCATCTATTTTGAGATATAATGGTACGTCTCCATCTCCACTTACGATCGTATCAATGATAAATTGTTTGAGGTCCGGTCGTAAGGATTCAGGTAAAAAATAGTGAGAGTGAGAGCCGAGAAATATGGTAATACCATTTTTTTAAAGATGTGATAGAGATAAAGACTGTAAAATCCAAGACCATCCGGTGAGAAATCCAATGACGCGATCGGTGAAAGA